>JBEHXY010000017.1:0-20849 GCA_048498455.1 Planctomycetota bacterium
TGACCGAGAGGGTGGCGTCGGGCATGGGATCGATGTGGTTGGCCTTGAGGGTGGGGGCGGGGTCGGTTTTCCAGTCATCGCCGGATTTGACGAAGAGAAAGGTGAGGGGGAGGCCTCCGAGGGAGATGGAGAGGCGGGCGGCGCCGGGGCGGAGGTAGAGGGGTTTCCAAGAGACGGCGTTGATGGCGGGGGTGAGGGCTTCGTCATCGGCGAGGGTGAAGGGATCGAGGGGGAGGGCGACTTCGCCGAAGGCATCGAAGGCGGCGGCGCGGATGAGGGTGGATTCAAAATCGTCGGCGTTGTCGGTGAGCAGGGCGGTCATGGCTTTCACCACGGTTTTGCGGGCCTCTTCGGCGGAAGGGGGCTTGGAATCGTCAGCGGCGCGGAGCGCGGGGGTGAGGCAGAGGGCGGCGAGGAGGAGGGGGAGGTACAGGGGGCGCGTAGGCATGAGGGAGCTCCGTCGGCGGGTGGTGGTGATGGGCAGTCGTTTAGCGGCGGAGTTGCCCATGGGGATAACGTAGCAGGTTCGAGGCGGGATGGGGGCAAGTTTCGGCGGTGCGGCGGCCTTACGGGTGCGGTTTGAGGGAGGCGGTGGGGATGGGGTTGAGGGTGGAGGTGCGCCAGAGCGATTCGGTTTCTTTGTAGGCTTCGATTTCCGATTGGAGGCGGGCGAGGAGTCGGGGCAGGGAGTTGGGGCCCAACGGGAGGCGGAGAGGGGGATTGGGGGAATCGACGAGGCGGAGGAGGGTTTTGGCGGCTTCGTCGGGATTGCCCAGGAGAAAATTGGCCGTGTAGGCGGTGAGCTGGTCGCGGAGGGACTGATAGACGGGGAGCGGGTGGGCGGCGGATTGGAGGGAGCGGGAGGCGAAATCGGTGGCGAAGCCGCCGGGCTCGACGATGGTGAGATGGATGTGGAAAGCCTTGAGTTCGGCGGCAAGGGATTCGGAGAGGCCTTCGAGGGCGAATTTGGAGGCGTGGTAGAGGCCCATGGCGGGGACGGTGAGGCGTCCGCCGAGGGAGGAGATGTTGAGGATGTGGCCGGAGCGTTGCTGGCGCAGGGTGGGAAGGAGGGCGCGGGTGACGTTGAGGAGGCCGAAGAAGTTGGTTTCGAACTGATCGCGGATTTGCTGATCGGAGACTTCTTCGATGGCGCCGGCGAGGCCGAATCCGGCGTTGTTGACGAGGACGTCGATCTGGCCAAAGGTCTGGAGTGCGAGGTGAATGGCGGCGTTGATGGAGGGTTTGTCGGTGACGTCGAGGCGTGGGATCAGGGCGGTGGCGGGGTATCGGGCGAGGAGGGGCGCGAGCGAGGCGGGATTGCGGGCCGAGGCGGCGACGTTGTCACCGCGAGCGAGGGCGGCGGCGGCGAGGGCGCGGCCGAGGCCGGTAGAGGCACCGGTGATCAGCCAGGTTTTGGCAGGCATGCAGGGTTCCCGATTGGTGAAAGCGCGAATGATACGGGAGGGTGGGTGCGGGGCAAGAGGGTGAAAGTGCGGAGGGGTGGGTGGTGTTAAAGCGGTCGGAATTGCGGGGCGAGGGCGTATTTGCGGGATTTGCGTGCGGGATCGGCGATGGTGAGGAAGCCGGCGGCGGTCCACCGGGAGAGAAGATGGCGGGCGGTGCGCGGCGAGAGGCGGAAGCACTTCTCGACATCGCGGCTGGTGATGGTGGGAGAGTTTCGGAAGAGATCCAGCACGCGGCGCCGGCGGGGGTCGAGGGCTCGGAGGCGCGCGGATTGGTCGGCGGCGCCCCGGGCGGCGGCTTCCTGCGCGCGGGTGCGGACGGTTTCGAAGCTGTCGGCCACGCCGTGGATGAAGTAGTGGATCCAAGGGGTGATGTCGCTGGTCGCGCGGCCGAGGTAGTAGTTATGTGAGGGGCCGACGGTGAGGGCCTCGTAGTAGGCGGGGAGGTTGCGGGCGTAGTATTCTTCGAGGGAGTAGAGGCCTTTGAGATCGTAGCCTCCGAGGTGGAGGACGAGGGTGGTGAGGAGGCGGGCCGTGCGGCCATTGCCGTCGTAGTAAGGGTGGATGGTGGCGAACTGGTAGTGGGCGACGGCGGCGCGAAGGGGGCAGGGGAGGTCGTCGGCGGCAGCTTTTTTGAACCAGGCGACAAGTTCGTGCATCAGGACGGGGACGTCGGCGGCTTCGGGAGGCATGTAGACAATGGTGCGGGTGCGGCTGTCGCGGATGACGTTTTGGCCATCGCGGTAAGGGGTGGGCTTGGCAGAACTTTTGCCGCCGGCCATGACGAGGGCGTGGAGGCGTTGGATTTGCTGTTGGGAGATGGGGGCGTGAAGGGCGGCGATTTTTTCGACCATCTCGAGCGCGGCGTAATAGCCGAGGACTTCTTTTTCGTCGCGTTCGCGGCCCGGGAAATGCTGTTGCTGGTCGAGGACCTGGGCGACCTGCTCCTGGGTGAGGCGGTTGCCTTCGATCTGGGTGGAGTAATGGGTGGAGAAGAGGCGGGCGGTTTCGCGGAGGGTGGCGAGGAGGGCGGGGGTGATGGGGAGATGGCGGACAGCTTCGCGCGCGGCTTCGATGCGCATCAGGGCGGAGGCGATCGGGGTGGTGATGGTGAAGTGGGGGTTGAAGGGCATAAGGGCTGTTTATCGGCAAAGGGGGATTGCCGTTATTTTGCCGTTAAATTGCCGTTAATGCAAGGGGGGCAAGGACGGGTGCGTCTGGTGTGCCGAAGGGGCACAGGATGTTCGCAGGCCGCCGCGTTGCGGCGGCGTTACGTTTGTGCGGGGGCGAGGCGCGGGGTGAAGGTGCTGCCGGTGGGGGTGTCTTTGATTTCGACGTTGAGGGCGGTGAGTTCTTTGCGGAGGGCGTCGGAGCTGGGCCAGTCTTTGGCGGCGCGGGCGGCGGCGCGTTTTTGCATAAGCTCTTCGACTTGGGTGCGGATGTCGGGATCGAGAGGGCGCGTGGCGGGGAAGATGACGGCGAGGAGGTGGTCGATTTTTTTCAGGGCGTGGAGGGCGGAGCGGGCCTGGGGGAAGGGAAGCTTCTTTTGCTTGGACAGCGGGGCGGACCAGGTGAATAGGGCGGCGAGGGCCCCGGAGATGTTGAGGTCGTCGTCCATCGCTTCGGCAATTTCCTGGAGAAGTTTTTGCTCGGGGGGAAGGAGGTCGGAGTCGCGCGGTTCTTCGCCGGCGGCTTCGTCGATGGCGGCGACGGTGGATTGGAGTTTGTCGGCGAGGTCGCGGAGGGTGGTGGCGGCGGAGGCGGCTTCGTGGAGGCCCTGAAGGGAGAAATCCATGGACTCGCGGTAGCGGGTGTTGATGAGGGCGAGGCGGATGGCGAGGGGGTCGAAGCCTTTGGAGACGAGGTCGCGGATGGTGAAAAAGTTACCCTTGGATTTGGACATCTTTTCGCCGTTGACCATGAGGTGGCGGGTGTGCATCCAGAAGTGGGCGAAGGGCTTGCCGGTGGCGGCTTCGGACTGGGCGATCTCGCATTCATGGTGGGGGAAGATGTTGTCTTCGCCGCCGGTGTGGATGTCGATGGAAGGGCCGAGGAGGTTGGTGGCCATGGCGGAACATTCGATATGCCAGCCGGGGTAACCGGTGCCCCAGGGGGAGGGCCATTTCATGATGTGGGAGTTGTCGGGTTTCCAGAGGAAGAAGTCGGCGGGGTGGCGTTTGGCGGCGGATTCGGTGGTGCGTCCGCCGGCGCCGTGGGAGAGTTTGTCGAGGGAGTTGCCGGAGAGTTTTCCGTAGGCGGGGAAGGAGTTGACGCTGTAGTAGACGACGCCGTCGGCGCCGACGTAGGCATGGTTGTTGGCGATGAGCGTTTCGATCATTTGGATGAAGGGGGGGATGAATTTTGTGGGGCGGGGCATGATTTGGTTTTTGGTTTTCAATTCAGAATTCAGAGTGGTGAATTCAGAACGTTCCGGGGAAGCGTCGGGGGCGCGGTCGAGGTCCTGGACGACTTCGAGCTGGAGGGCGCGGGCGTCGGCGAGGAAGGCGTCGATGAAGAATTGGGCGACCTGGAAGGGGTCGTCGGGATTTTCGACGAGGGCTTTGCCGGACTTTTTGGATTCTTTTTTGAGGTTTTCACCGGCCTTTTGCATTTTGTCTTCGCCGGCAGCGTCGGCATGGGTGTCGTCGGTCATGTGGCCGACGTCGGTCATGTTCATGACGTGGAGCACTTTGGCGCCGCGGAATTCGAGGTAGCGGCGGAGCAAGTCGGCGAAGAGGAAGGCGCGGAAGTTGCCGATGTGCGCATAGTCGTAGACGGTGGGACCGCAGGTGTACATGCGGATGGTTGAGCCGGCGAGGGGATTGGCGGCGTCGGGCCCGGGGGTAAGGGGGGTGAAAGGCTGGAGGGTGTGGGCGAGGGTGTTGTAGAAGCGGGTGGGCATGGTGGGGGTTCCGTGCAGGGTGCGGTTTGGCGGTGGGATTGTAGGGCGCAAAGGGAGGAGGTGGAAATGGCAATGGGGCACGGGGCGGGAAGTGGTCATCAATTGCCGTTGGCGACGATGAAGGCGAAGAGGCCCTCGCCATCGCAACAGGGGGAAGCCGTCCATTTCGTACGCGAATGCGGTTCTGGGAAACGTTTGGGAGCGTGGAACGTTGGAGAGATATGGGGGAGGAGCCGATAGGGGTTGGGCACTTGTACCGGGAGAGGCGAGTCAATGGATGCGAAACAGGCGGTGATGGGCGGAGTGGCGGCGGTGGTGCTGGCGGGGGCGGGGTGGATGGTGTACCGGTCACAGGCGGTGGAGACGTTGCCCGAGGCGCGGAAGCGTCTGGCGGCGGAGATCCAGGCACAGCGGGTGGCGGAGGTGAAGGCGGCGCCCGCGCCGCCCAAGCGGCTGACGATTACGCGGACGCCGACACCCTCGGGTCCGCCGCCCGCGCCGACGTTCGCGTTTCATCCCAATTACGGGAAGCTCACGCCGCTGGAGGGGGCGGCGCTGACGGGGGCGCCTGCGGAGCGCACCGATGCACCGGCTGCGGGAAAAGAGCCTCCGGTGAATGGGTCGGACACGGCGTATTCGGTGTCGGCATCGACGCTGCAACTCGAGGGCCCTCAGGGGATTGTGAAGGCGATTCGGATTGCGCCGGACCAGAAACGGTTTGCAGCGGCGGGCTCGGATTTGAAGATCCGGATCTGGGATCTGCCGGCGGGAAAGCTGCAGCGGACGATCAGCGGGCCGATGAAAACGGTGATGGCGCTGGCGTGGTCGGCGGATGGGAAGCGAATCGCGGCGGGGCAGCGCGGGGGGATGATCCAGGTGTTCGACACCGCGACGGGCAAGCCGGTGATGGACCTGCAGGGCCACACGGAAGGGATCAACGGACTGGAATATTTAAAGGACGGGCGGCTGGTGTCGGCGGGGTGCGACGGGGCGTTCCGGGTGTGGGGGCCCAAGGGGGAGGTGCTGGTGAACGAAGGGATGTATCCCTCGTGCATGCTGGGTCTGGCGGTGGATCCGCTGGGCAAGACGGCGCTGGTGGGCGGGGCGGAGGGGGGCGCGCACCTGGTGGACATCGGGACGGGGAAGGTGATCACGGCGATTCCGAACGTGCACCAGCAGGTGTGGTCGACCAGTTTCGCGGAGGATGGGAAGCTGGCGGTGGTGTACCAGGCGAAGGGGCCGGTGATTGTGTACGACATCGCGGCGGGAAAGCAGATAAAGGAACGGACGCTGGGGGCCTATCCGCAGCAGGTGCGGATGACGGCCGGGGGAAAGATGGCGGCAATCGGGTATGGCGGGGCGGTGACGCTGTGGGAGCCCGGGGCGGATAAGGTGATTGCGAGCCTGCGCGGGCCGGAGACCACGGTGTGGGCGCTCGATGTCTCGCAGGACGGGCGGTATGTGCTTGCGGCGGGCGGCGGGGACGCCTCGGAGCCGGGCACGCGGGTCGGGGCGGATTCGCGGGTGCACCTCTTCGACATGAAGGCGGGCAAGACGGTGGTGGCGGGCGGCGCGGTGGGCGGGAAAGTTTTTGCCGTGGACCCGGCGTTTCATATCGGGGTGATGGGCGGGGCGGGCGGGAAGCTGTCGCTGTTTGATCCGCGGACGCAGCAGGGGACGGGGGAACTGGCGGCGCATGAGGGGGCGGTGGTGTCGGCGGCGTTCAGCGCGGATGGGAAGCAATTGCTGACGGCCGGGGACGACAAGCTGCTGAAAGTGTGGGACGTGGCGACCAAGCAGGAGGTGGGGAAAATCGCGCTTCCGGGGGCGCCGGCGGCGGCGGTGTGGACGGGCAAGGAAGAGGTGGTGGCGGCGGTGGGCACCCAGCTCTTGGCCTATCAGGTGGGGAGTGGGGGCGAAGGGCGGCTGGTGGGCAAATCCGCGGGCGGGACGTTGAAGTTCCTGCTGGCGAGCGCGGACGGGACCAAGCTGCTGGCGTCGTCGGCAGGGGGCCCGGTGGCGGTGTTTGCGACGGCCGGCGGCGCGCCGGTGGTGCTGGATCGTCCTACGAACGAGCCGCTGAGCGCGGTGTACCTGTCGGAAGATGGGGCACACGCGGTGACGTTTGATGCGGGCTATGGGCTGGTGTTTTTTGAAACGCAGGAGGGCAAGCATTTCGAGCAGATGCGGCAGGATGCGCCCAAGACGGTCTATGCGCTGGCGGCGGGCCCGCAGCCGGGCGAGGTGGCGGTGTATTCGCACGAGCGCGGGCTCATGGTGTTTCATGCGGCCACGGGGCGGATGCTGGCGCACGAGAAGCATGACGAGCGGCCGGGGATGGCGGTGGCGTATGAGCGCGGGGGATCGCTGGTGGTGATGGCAGGCGAGGGCGGGGAGTTGCGCAAGGAGGAGATGGCGGTGGGGCAGTTGATGCCCTGGGCGGGGTCCAGGGAATCGCTGTCGATCACGCCGGATGGGAAGCGGGCGGCGACCCAGCGGCCGGGGGGGACGGCGGTGGATGGGTCGTACGTGGCGGTGTGGGACCTGGCGACGGGAGCGCTGGTGATGCAGGCGGCGACGGGGCACAAGCTGGTGTACGACGGGCCGACGGCCTTTTCGCCAGACGGCCGGTCCGTGGCGGCGGCGAGCCTGACGCATGCGATGGTGCTGGACACGACTACCGGGAAAGTGACCGGGCAGGCGACGGCGGAGAAGGGGGCGTTCAAGGTGATCGGGATGTCGCCCGATGGAGTGACGCTTGCGGGATCGATGGTGACGAACAATGGGTACGGGGAGCAGGGGGATGGGGAGATCACGTTGTATGACCTGTCGACGGGGAAGGAGAAGCGGAAGCTGCCGCGGATCGGGGCGCCGCTGCAGAAGATTGTGTGGTCACCGGATGGGAAGCGGGTGGTGGCGGTGACCAAGGCGCGGGATTCCCAGCCGCAGTGGGCGTCGGAGGAGCACGGCTTTTACCTGATGGATGCGGAGACCGGGACGCTGGTGCACAAATTTGTGACGCCGGGGCGCGATCCGGCGCAGGCGATGTACAGCGCGGACGGGAAGCTGCTGTCGCTGATTGACACGGTGGGGATGTGGCAGGTGCTCGACGCGTCGACGTTTGAGCCGGTGCATCTGCGGAAGATGGGACATGCCCGGCTGATCGCGGGAATGTCGGAGGACGGGACGGTGGCGTTTGCCGGAAATTTCGAAACGCCGGTGATGGTGTGGGACGCCGTGAAGGGGGTGGAGCGGACCTATCCGGCGCACCTGCTGGAGTATGGCGCGCTGCCGTTTGTGCGGGATGGGGTGCCGATGGTGATCACGGTGAACGGGACGTCGGCGATGGTGGATGCCTATGTGCCGACGGAGGGCAAGTGATGAAGCGGAAGAAGGATTTGTTGCAGGCGGTGATGGGGGCGGGGCTGGTGCTGGCGATGGCGTGCGGGGCGGCGGCGCAGACCAACGGGGCGCCAGGCTCTCGAGCGCAGGGGTCCGGGGGGCCTGGGAAGGGCGTGGTGGCGGGCAGCACGGTGACGCCGGAGGCGGCGGCAAAGTTCAAGGAGACGGTGCGGCTGTTGTCATCGGACGATTTCAAGGAGCGGCAGCGCGGGGAGGCAGCGGTGCAGAACCTGCCGCCGGAGGCATTCAGCCTGGTGCAGCAGGCGGTGGATGATCCCAAAATGGACCCGGAGGTGCGGGAGCGTTTGAAGCGGGCTCTGCCGACGTTTCAGACCAAGGCGGTGACGGCCTCGGCGGCGGAGCAGGAGGCGGCGGACCTGGCGTGGCGTCTGAAGGTGACGCTGGACGCGTATGAGCAGGGGAAACACAAGAATCCCAAGTGGGACGGGCTGGTGCGGGACGCGTTCACGATGGAAGCAAATCCCGCGGCCCCGAGCACACCGGAGGCGGCGGCGCAGCTGGCGGGGATGTTCCGCAAGGCGGTGGAAGCGGGGGCGGACGATCCGGTGGTGCTGCATTTTTATGCGGCGGTGCTGTCGCGGACTCAGGGGGCGGACCGGAAGGAATTGCGGCGGCTGCTGACCACCGCGGCGGAGGGGTTCAACCGCGAGACCTATCCGCCGCTCCTGAAGCTGGCGGGGTTCATGGCGGCGATCGAGGGGATCGGGATGTACCCGGGGAATCCGCAGGACGATGAGGCGCAGCGGCAGCGATATTTCGACCTGGCCGCGGGAGAGTGGCCGGCGGTGACAAAGATGAAGGACATTCCCGACGCGCAGCTTTTCAAATGGTCGGACCTGCTGATCAAGCACGCGGAAGGCATGCAGCCGTGGGAACTGATGGGGCTGGTGCTCCACCCGCTGGAACAGTCGAACGGAACCAGCGCGTGCACCTATTACCTGATCGGCAAGCAGGCCATGCAGGAGGCGTGGTCCGCGCGCGGCTACGGGATGTTTGGCGAGATTCCCGCCGACCGCATCGAGCAGATGAAAGAGGCGTGTGCGCAGGCACGCACCAACTACGAGCGGGCGTGGAAGGCAAACCCCCACTCGCCCTGGGCGCCGGCGGCGATGATCGAGGTGGAGCTTTTGAGCCCGACCGGGGGCAACGCGCGCAGCGGGCGCGAGGCCATGGAGGAATGGTTCAAGCGGGCCATGGACGCGAATCCGGACAACGCCGCGGCCGTGGAGATGAAGCTGAACTACCTGCGGGGGCGGTGGTACGGGAGCGACGCGGAGCTCCTGGCCTTTGCGCGGGAGATGGTGGCGAAGGGGCATGTGCAGATGGCCCTGGTGACGGCGCACCGGTGGCTGGCGGAGGAGTCGGGCGACCCGGACGCCTATTTTGCGCAGTCCGCCGTATGGCGCGACATGAAGCGGGTGTATGAGCCGATCCTGGCCAAGGCCCCGGCCGACGTGTTCGACCGCAGCTGGTACTTGAAATACGCAGCCCTCGCCGGCGACTGGTCGGTGGCGGCGGCGCAGCTCAAGCTGCTGGGAGATCATCCCGCGGTGGAGGTTTTCGGCAGCATGGAAATGTACGATGCGCTGCGAAAAAAGGTGGCGGCGCGCGTGGGGGGATGAGCGTGTCCCCGCTGCCGATCTGGGAAGGCGCGGGGTACGGGGACGGCGGAAAAGCAGCAGGGCGGGAGCGAGGAGCGCGAGGCTGGCGGGTTCGGCGGTTTCGACCGCGCCGATGTCGGGGCCGATGCCGATGACGCGGAAGAAGCCGCGCTGGTCGGTGGCGCGGCTGTCGAGGTTGGAGCCGTTGTCGATGGCGGGGCTGCCGGGGAGGAGGTAGAAGGTGAGGGTGGGGCCGCCGTTGTCGGCGAGGGGCGCGAGGAGGGGATCGACGCCGAGGAAGTTGTGGGGGTCGAGGAAAAAGGCGCCGGGCAAGCAAATTCTGCGCATTTGCGGACCGCGCGCTCTTTCCAGCGGGACCGCGAAAACCGGAGCAGGAAGGTGGGAGGCGGCGGGAGGCACAAGACGGCGTACAATTTGGATGCAATTAGCGGGTGGGCGAGGCAGTTAAGCCTTTTACAGCATATCTTGGCTCAAAATGGAAATGGAGTTTGCGCATGGCTGGTCGGCGGATGTATGTGGCGGCGGTGGCGGCGGTCCTGGGTGCGATGATGGCCGGCGGGGCGGCCCGGGCGGATACGGCGTCGCTGCAGAAAGTGCTCGAGACGCCCCCGGACGATGCCCGCATCAACGTGCGCTGGTGGTGGTTCGGGCCCTCCGTGACGACCTCGGAGATCACCCGCGAAATGCAGGTCATGAAGGACAACGGGATCGGGGGCTTCGAGGTCCAGCCGACCTATCCGCTGGCGCTCGACGGCACGCTGCAGGGGCCCAGTGGGCCGCTGAAGAACATCAAGTGGATGTCGCCGGAATTTCTGGACATGCTGAAGTTCACCGGCGGCAAGGCCAAGGAACTCGGGCTGCAGTTCAACCTGACGATCGGGTCGGGCTGGCCCTATGGCGGACCGATGATCTCGGCCAGTGAGGGCACGGGCCGGCTGGAAGTGCAGCAGGTGGCGGTGACGGCGGGAACGAAATCCGTGCCGTTTCCGCAGCTGCAGGAAGGGCGGGACGTGATTGCGGCGTTCATCGGAAGCACCGGGGCGGCGGCGGCGGCGGAAGGCGGCGCGGATGCGGCGCCGGCACGGGGGCGCGGGGCCCGCGGCGGGGCGGCCGGCGGTGGCGGTCGCGGCGGGCGCGGCGGAGGGATCAATGCGAATCTTCAGTCGCTCAAGCCGCTGACGCTTTCCGGCAACGCGGCGACGCTGCCCGAGACGCTGCCCGAGAATCCGACGGTGGTGTTCTTCATTTCCGGCCGCGGGCTCTTCAAGGTGAAGCGGCCCTCGTATGGCGCAGATGGCAACACGGTGGATCATCTGTCGGCTTCGGCGGTGGAGCACTTCATCGCGGAGGTGGCGCGGAAAGAACTCGATGCCTGCGCGCCCAACTTCCCGCACTCGATCTTCTGCGACAGCCTGGAAGTGTCCGGCGAAGACTGGACGCCGGACCTGCTCAAGGAATTTCAGAAGCGCCGCGGCTATGACCTCACGCCGCTGCTGCCGGCCTTGTATGGCGACATCGGTCCCAAGACGCTGGAAATCCGGCGCGACTGGGGCAAGACGCTCACGGAAGCCTTTGAGGACAACTTCAACACGAAGTTCAAGACGCTCGCCCACGAGCACCAGTCGCTGTTCCGGGAACAGGCCTATGGCTCGCCGTCGGCCGGGCTGCGGTCCTACCTGACCACCGACCTGCCGGAGGGCGAAGGGTTCCAGTGGCATGGCTATCGTGCGACCCGTTACGCGTCATCCGCATCGCACCTGATGGGTGTGCCGGTGACGAGCTCGGAGACCTTCACGTGGCTGCACGGCACGGTGTTCCGCGGCACCCCGCTCGACATCAAGGCCGAGGCCGACCTGCACTTCATCCAGGGGGTGAACCAGCTGGTGTGTCATGGGTATCCCTACACCTCCGAAGGGGCGCCGTTCCCCGGCTGGTCTTTTTACGCGGCAGGCGTGTTTGACGAGCAGAACCCGTGGTACCTGGTGATGCCGGACGTGACGAAGTACCTGCAGCGCGTGAGCGCCCTGCTGCGGCAGGGGCAGCCCGCGAACGATGTGGCGCTGTACCTCGCGGATGATGATGCGTGGGCGAACTTCCGCCCGGGCAGCATCTCGCTTTCCGACGGCGTGGGACGGCAACTGGGCCAGGAAATCATCCCGACGCTTCTCGACAACGGCTACAACATGGACTTCTTCGATGACGGGATGCTTGATGCCCGCGGCAAGGTGGATGGCGGATCGCTGGCCTTTGGCGATGTGAAGTACAAGACGATTGTGCTGGCGGGCGTGGAACGCATGCCGCTGTCGACCCTGCAGAAACTGGAAGCATTTGCGAACGCCGGGGGGACGGTGGTCGCGACGCGCTCGATTCCTTCCATCGCCCCGGGCTTCAAGGCGACCGATGCCGACCAGAAGGCCGTGCAGGAGATTTCCAACCGGCTGTTCAAGGGCGACAGCGCCAAGGGCATTTTCGTGCAGAGCGACGGCGAGGTTCCCGCGGCGATCAAGAAGCACCTGGCGCCCGATGTGGCGATTTCCAGCAACAGCGCCCAGATCGGGTTCATCCATCGCCATACCGACGGCGGCGAGCTGTATTTCCTCGCCAACACCTCCAACCAGCCGCGGGAATTCACCGCCACGTTCCGCGCAACCGGCCATCCGGAAGTGTGGGACGCGATGACCGGCAAAGTGGTGGGCGGCCTGCAGCCGGAGGGAGGCGCCGGCAACGGGGAGACACCGCTGAAGTTCTCGCTGGCGCCCTATGAATCGCGCATCGTCGTGTTCAGCGATCGCGCGCTGCCCAATCCCGCGGCGGCGCATCCGCCGGGCAACGTCGCGGCCATCGATCTTTCCTCGGGCTGGACGGTGAAGTTCGACAAGCCCCTCAAGGGCACCGACGCCCAGGCCGTGACCGAGACCATGGACAAGCTGGCCTCGTGGACGGACAACGACAAGACCAAAAACTTCTCGGGCACGGCGACCTACGAAAAGAAGGTCAACGTCGACGCCGCCACGGCGGCCGCTCCGGGACTCGTCATTTCCTTCGGCGAAGGCAAGCCGGAAGCCGGCCGCGGCGGCGGGCAGGGCTATCACGCCGCCCTCGACGCCCCGGTTCGCGATGCCGCGGTGGTGTACGTCAATGGCCAGCGTGCCGGCGCCGTGTACGCCCCGCCCTTTGAAGTCAACGTGAGCGGGCTGCTGAAGGCCGGCGAAAACCAGATTTCCATCCAGGTGGCCAACACCTCGGTGAACGCGATCGCGGCCAAGCCCTATCCGACCTACGACTACGCAGGCGTGACCCGCGAGTTCGGCAACCGCTTCCAGCCGCAGGGCATGGAGGTGCTCAGCACGCCGCTCCCCTCGGGCCTGCTCGGGCCGGTGAAGATCGAGGCCAAGTGATGTCGGCGGCGTGACGACAACCGCCAGCACGAAGACACCAAGCGTACGAAGGACCACGAAGAGGGCGGCCCGATCTGAAGAGGTCGGGCCGCTCTCGTGGGTTTGACGGGTTCTCACAGAGGGCACAGAGAGCACAGAGGTTTTTACTTCTCTGTGGCCTCTGTGATCTCTGTGAGAAATGTTTTTCGCGGATGACTTTTTGGGGTGACATGATGGTGGCGCGGCGCGGTGTGATGGGGATGGCGGCGGTGGTGGTGATGGCGGTATCGGCGGCGGGGTTTGCGGCGGCGCCGCCGGTGGAGGTCCATTTTCTCGAGGGGAGCCCCGCGGTGGGGACGGGCGTGGCGTTTGGGCTGCCCTATGCGAAGGGGGCGGTGCAGAAGGGGGAGGCGTTTGGGGTACAGGGGGGCCAGGCGCTGCAGAGTTGGCCGCTGGCGTATTGGCCGGATGGGTCCGTGAAGTGGATGGGGTTTGCGGGGGTTTCGGCCGCGGGGATGAAGGAGCCGCTGGTGGTGACGTCCGGCGCGGTGGCGGCGAGCGCGCCGGTGCTGACGGTGACGGACAGCGACACGTCGGTCGACATCACGGCCGGAACGGTGAGCTGTCACATCAGCAAGAGCGGGACGAACCTGTTCGACACAATGAGCGTGGGCGGGGCAGTGGTGGCGAAAAACGGGCGGATCGACTGCGTTCTCCAGAAGGGGGCCGAGACCGATGCGGCCAATCCGCCGGCGCGCGAGCGGTTTGTCAGCAGCATCAAGAAGGTGACGGTGGAACAGAACGGTCCGGTGCGGGCGGTCGTGAAGATCGAGGGGATGGAGAAATCCGTCACCGGCACGCGCGAGTTTCTGCCGTTCGTGGTGCGGCTCTATTTTTACAACGATGGTGGCATCGCCGGTGAGCACGAACCGCTGCCGGTGAAGCTGGTGCACACCTTCTTTTTCGATGGCAACGAGAAGGAGGATTTCATTCGCGGCCTGGGGATCACGGCCGACGTGCCCTTCCGCGAGGAAATTCAGAACCGCCATGTGCGCTTCGGCGGCGAAGGCAACGGCATCTGGGCCGAACCCATCGAGCCGCTGCTGGCGTACCAGGGATCGGTGCAGTATCCGCAGGGCGGCAACGTGTATGCCGATCAGGTGGAGGGCAAGCGGCTGCCGAAAAAGGCGGAGCTGGACCAGCGCAGCGCGCACCTGGTGGATGCGCTGGCCTCGTGGGGCGATTTCCGGTTGATCCAGCCCAACGCCAACGGCTTTTCCATCGAGAAGCGCACCAGCGCCGCCAGCACGTGGATCGGCGTGAACAGCGGGAAGCGCGCGAACGGGCTGGCCTTTGTGGGCGACGTCTCGGGCGGGCTGGCCATCGGCGTGAAAAACTTCTGGCAGAGTTGCCCGTCGGGACTGGACGTGCGCGATGCCCGCAGCGACCTCGCCCATGTGACCGCCTGGCTCTGGTCGCCCGATGCGCCGGCGATGGATCTGCGCCATTACGACACCGTGGCCCACGGGCTCAACGAGAGCTACGAAGATGTCGAACCCGGCCTCTCGACGCCCTTTGGCATCGCGCGCACCAGCGAGCTCACGCTCTGGCCGACCAGGGATGTGCCGTCGCGCGCGGCCTTCGGCGCAATGGCCGACGCCAGCGCCAAGCCGCCCGTGCTGGTGGCGGCGCCCGAATACCTCCACGATCAGAAGGCGTTCGGCTTCTGGGCCCTCAAGGACACCTCCACGCCCTTCAAAAAAGCGGTGGAGGCGGAGCTCGATGGCGAGCTCGCCTACTACCAGAAGGCGGTCGAACAGTGGAACTGGTACGGCTTCTGGACCTACGGAAACATCATGCATTCCTATGACGCGGTGCGCCACGAATGGCGCTACGACGTCGGCGGCTTTGCGTGGGACAACGACGAGCAAGGCACCGACATGTGGCTCTGGTATTCCTTCCTGCGCAGCGGAAGGCCCGACTTGTTCCGCATGGCCGAGGCGATGAGCCGCAACACCGGCGAAGTCTGCAGCTATCACTTCGGGCCCCTGGCGGGATTGGGCAGCCGGCACAACGTGGTGGAGTGGGGCTGCGGGGCGAAGGAGGCGCGGATCTCGATGGCCCCCTACCGGCGCTTCTACTATTACCTGACCACCGACGAGCGCACCGGCGATGTCATGCGCGAAATGCTGCAGGCGGATTCCGCGATCACCCGCATCGACCCCATGCGCAAAGTCCTGCCGCCCACCCCCGCGGATGCCGCCTATCCCGCGCGCGTGCGCGCCGGTCCCGACTGGTTCGCCTTTGCCGGCGACTGGATGACCGAGTGGGAACGCACCAACCAGCCGAAGTACCACGACAAGATCGAGGAATCGGTGAAGTCCATCGCGGCGATGCCCTATTGGTTCCGCACCAGCCAGGATCTCCTGTGGGGCTTTTTCCCCGACACCGGCAAGCTCTTGCCGCGCGATGAGAACGCCGGCGGCTACAACCTGGTGCAGAACATGGGCGGGCCCGAGGTGGTGATGGAGCTCAACGAGTTCCTGGACGATCCGCAGTGGAAAAAGATTTATTCGCAGTATTGCCGCCTGACCAACGCGCCCGCCGCGGTGTTGAAGAAGGACCAGGAGACCGGCAACGAAGGCGCCGATGCCCAATATGCCGGCGGCGGGCGGCTCTCCGGCTATGCCTATTACCTCACGAAAAATCCAGCCTACGCGCGCAAGGCGATCGGCGCGATCGCGCTCGGCGGCGGAAACAATTCCGCCAATGCCCGGGAGCTCGTGACCATGCGCGAAATCACCGGCCCCGATGCCCCCAAACCGCTCATGGAAGCGGTCAACGGCAACGGCATCATTACCAATGGCATCAACCAGAGCTCTCTCAACACCATCGAGGTGCTCGAACTCTGCAAGGACCAGTTGCCGACGGAAGTGCCGGCGGCGCCGCCCGCGGGCCCCGGCGGCGGGCGGCGCGGCGGGGGACGAGGCGGCCGTGGTGGCCCGGCCGCGGGCGCTGTGCCGCCGGCAGCAACCCAGCCCGCGCCCTGATCGGCACAAATGCCGGGGAATTGCGGGCCCGCAAACGTCGCTTCCGCTTGGCGCGCCCGCGAGCGCGCCTTACGTTGGAGCCATTACCAATTCCTTTGCGGTGGAGCGGCGATGCGCAGCGTGATACGACGGGCGGTGGTGGCGGCGGTGCTGGCGGTGTGCGGGGCAACCTTCGGCGAGGATGTGCATCTCGCCGTGCACGCCGACAAGGTCCTCAACCGCATCGACCCGATGGTCTATGGCCACTTTTTCGAGCACATCTACAACGGCGGCGACAATGGCCTCTGGGGCGAGATGGTCTGGAACCGCTCCTTCGAATACACCGAGGATTCCGCTGGGAAATGGGCGAACACCGACGGCGTGATCAGCGAGACCGCTTTCACCGATGGCGCGAAACTCACCTTCGGCGATCCCGCCTGGAAGGATTACGAGTTCACCTTTGAGGCGAAAAAGACCGCCGGCAACGAAGGCTTCCTTGCCCTGGTGCGGGCGAACGATGCCCAGTTTTTCTGGGTCAACATCGCCGGCTGGACCAACACCGTGACGCGATTGCAGCACCTCGGACCGCCCCGAAGCGCCGATCTGGGCCCGCGCGGCATTCCCACAAAAGTCGCAGTCGGCGAGTGGTACAAAGTGAAAGTGCGCTGCGAAGGCAACCGCGTGCAGGCCTGGCTCAACGACCAGCAGGTCTGCGACGCCAGCGTGCCCGAGGATCTCGCCCACGGCGGGTGCGTCGGCCTCGGAACCTGGCAGACCGCGGCGGAGTTCCGCAACTGCAAGGTCACGGATCTGGCCGGCAAGGTGCTCTTCGAAGGCGTACCGGAGCTGCCCAAACCCAATAACGTCGCGGGCATGCACTGGGAGGCGTTCGGCGCGGGGGAAGTGCGGTCTGTCATCGGCGCGGCGTTCAATGATGAGACTTCGGTGCACATCCGCGCGCGTGGGGAGAATTCCGGGATTCTGCAGCCGCACTTTGCGATCAAAAAGGGGGAAACTTATCACGGGTCGCTGTACATGAAGGGAGCGTCTTCAGAGGGCCGAGTGCGGCTGGTCCAGGGCAATGGGGAGGTGGTTTCGATTCCGCTGCCGGCAGCAACGGCGGCGTGGACGCGGATTCCTCTGGATTTCACCGCGCAGCGTGAGGCGGGTGACGCTTCCCTCCTGATTGAATTTCCCGATGGCGCAGACGTGTGGATCGACCAGGTCTCCCTGATGTCCCAATCCTCCATCAAAAACGACGGCTTCCGCCCCGACATCTACGCCGCCTTCGCCGCCCTCAAGCCCACCATCATCCGCTGGCCCGGCGGCTGCTACCTCGAGCAGTACCACTGGAAAAACGGCATCGGCCCACAGGAGGCGCGGAAGAAAAACCTCACCCCCATGTGGGACGACTACGACCCCAACGCCCTGGGAACCGACGAGTACATGACGCTCTGCCGAAAGGTCGGCGCCCAGCCGCTCCTGGTCGTAAACACCGGCATGCACGTCACGGGCACCAAAAACGCCGCCGAGTGGGCCCCCTGGGTCAAAGAGGCCTGCGAGTGGGTGGAGTACGTCAACGGCCCTGCCACCAGCGAGTGGGGCAAGGTGCGCGCCGCCAACGGCCACCCCGCGCCCTACGGCGTGAAGTTTTTCGAAATCGACAACGAACTGTGGCGCTCGCTGCAACCCAACCCCGCGGTCTATGCCGAGGCGGTCAAGCTCTTCTCCGAGGCCATGCGCAAGGTGGATCCGACCATCACCGTCATCGCGCACGGCGGCAACGCCCTCGATCGCCGCTACGACACCACCCTCGTCAACCGCGCCGCGCCCTCCTTCGATGTGCTCTCCATTCACCATTACACCGATCCGCCCCAGTTCGAAACCGGCGTCGCCGACCAGGACAAGCTCTACACCGATCTCGAAAAACTCATCGCCACTTCCGCCAACCCGAAGATCAAGCTCGACGTCTCCGAATGGAACCTGCAGACCACCGACTGGCGGACCGGCCTCTACGCCGGCGGGCTGCTCAACGTCTTTGAGAAGCATGGCGAGCGACTGGAGATCGGCGGCCCGGCCCTGTTGTTCCGCTACACCGGCGCCCGCGACTGGGACAACGCCTTCATCAACTTCGACCAGCGCGGCTACTTCGTCGCCCCCAACTACGTCGTGATGAAACTCTGGCGCGACCACTTCGCCCCCCAGCGCCTGGCCGTGGAAACACCCACCGGCGGCGCCGATGCACCGCGCCTGAACGTCGTCGCCACCCGCACCGAAGACGGCAAACAGCTGATCCTCAAAAGCGTCAACCCGACCGATCAGGAAATGCAGGTGGCCGCGACCCTCGACGGCTTCGCCCCCGCCGCCGCCACCATGGAACTCGTCGCGCCCGGAAACCTCCGCGCGAAAAATTCCATGGACAAGCCCGATGTCGTCAAGGTGGTGAAAGCCGACGCAACGGTGAACGGCCAGAACGTGACCTTCACTCTCCCCGCCTACTCCGCAGGCGTGGTCGTGCTGGACGCGAAGTGACCGCCTTCAGCCGCACGCACCTGCGTGGGAACGTGAGGAGTTGTGCCCGCCTCAGGCGCCGCCCGCATTCGTCGGTAGCGGCGTCAGCCGTGGAAGGATCGGCCCCGTCTCCGTCCGCCGCCCCATCGTGATGTTCTTCACCGCGCGAATCTTCGGGTTCGGCCACGTCCAGCATTCCCCCGTCGCATCGTCAAACACCACCCACAGCAAATCAAAGTCGGGCCCATAATCGATCACCCCGTACGCCAGGCCGGAACCCTTCGGCGTGTCCAGGGGAAGGGGAGGATTGAGCTGCGTGAACATAACCACTCCGGGGCAGAGGACGAACGCAGAGGCGGATCGGCGAGGCAGACAAAAGCACAACAGCAGGGACCGTGCCAGCCGCAAGAAGCTGCAGTGAGCCGCATTTTCAAGACATTCCGCGGGAGCATCCCACCCCTCTCCCGCTGCCGCCCCGACATCGCGACACTACGGACGTGCCCGCTCGATCGTCACCGGTATCCCCACCAGCCCGCGATGCCCGTCCGGAGAAAGCGAGCGAAAGCTCGCCGCGTCGCGCCGCCAGTGCAGGATGCGGTGCTCGGCCGGCGTGCCCTCCGCGATCGCCGCGTCCAGCGTGTAAGGCCCCGGGGGCAGCGCCGGCATCGTGAAACCAAACCGCACCCCCACGCACTGCCCCTCCTCAAGCGCCCCCGGCAGCACCCCCCCGCCGCCGCTGTTCTCGCCAAAGAGCTGCTGGCCCAGGCGATCCTTCACATAAAAACCGATGATCGGCCGCTCGATCGCCGCCGCCGCCCGAACCTGCACATCGACCACCACCGCCTCATGCCCATGAACCGCCGCCAGCGGCTTGCCGCTCGCATCACACAGCTGCACCGCCGTGATCAGCGCGCGGCCGTCACCAAACGCCGCCGGATCGGGCGAACCTGCCCCCATTTCCTCCACCGCCCCTCCCGCCAGGTGCGCATGGTACGCCTCGCACACCTCCTTGGCCGCCCCCAGCTTCCGCGCCACGCCGCGGTCCAGCCACAAGGCCTGCGTGCAAAGCGACGTGATCGCCGCCGGATCGTGGCTCACCAGCAGAATCGCCCCGCGCTGCTGAAACTCCCGCAGGTACCGCATGCACTTCTGCACGAACAGCGCATCGCCCACCGCCAGCCCCTCGTCGATCACCAGCAGGTCCGCATCCACATGCGCCGCCACCGCAAACGCCAGCCGCAGGTACATCCCCGTCGAATAGGTTTTCACCGGCCGATCCAGCGCCGCGCCGATGTCCGCAAACGTCGCCATCGCCGGCAGCCGCGCATCGATCTCCCCCTTCGAGAGCCCATGCAGCCGCCCGTTCATGTGCACGTTCTCGCGGCCGGTGAACTCCGGGTGAAACCCCGCGCCCAGTTCCAGCAGCGCCGCGATCCGCCCGCGCGCCACCATCGTCCCCTCCGTCGCCTGCAGCGTCCCGCACGCCAGCCCCAGCAGCGTCGACTTCCCTGAACCGTTCCGACCGATCACCCCCAGCGTCTGCCCGCGCCGCAGTTCCAGCGACACGCCCCGCAGCGCCCACGCCTCGTTCCCCGCCGGAAAAAACAGGTTCACCAGCGCCCGCCGCCCCGTCGGATGCAGCGGATACCGCTTCCCCAGGTTGGCCGCGCTAAGCACCGGCTCGTCCATCGCACGCATGCGGGCATGATAGCGGCGACTGCGGTAGAATGTGCGGCCGGTTTTCAAACGGTCGTCCCTTGCGATGGAGTCGAAGATGGATCACGCGGCGTTGGCCAGGCGGGTCAAGGAAGTGGCGCTGCTCGAAGGGGATTTCACCCTGCGCAGCGGAAAAAAATCCCGTTTCTATTTCGACAAGTACCTCTTTGAAACCCAGCCCGATGTGCTCGAAGCCATGGGCGCCCAAATCGCCAAACGGCTCCCCCCCGGCACCCAGCGCATCGCCGGACCCGAACTCGGCGCCGTCGCCCTCGCCGCCGCCGCCAGCCTCGCCTCCCGCCTCCCCTTCTTCATCGTGCGCAACGCCAAAAAAGACTACGGCACCAGCAAAACCATCGAAGGCAAACTCGAACCCGGCGACAAGGTCGTCCTCGTCGAAGACATCGTCACCACCGGCGGCCAGGTCATCGAAGCCATCAAAAACATCGCCGCCGCCGGCGCCACCGTCGTCAAGGTCGTCGTCGCCCTCGACCGCCTCGAAGGCGGCCGCGAAAACATCCTCAAGGAAGCGCCGGGGATGGACTACGAAGCAATCTTGACGAAAGCCGACATGGGGATGTGAAATCAATCACTGCGCGACGCGTGTCGAATATGCGCGACATGCACCTGATTGCCTGCAACGGCGAAGATGATTTTGTAAGCGTGCTGCCGGTCCCCATACAACAACTGCCGCGTTTCCACCCCGCGCGGCGTTTTCCTGCGCACGGCGCACCTGTGAGGGTTCTCCTCCAGCGAAATCATCGCATCAATCAATCCGTTGTGCCATGCAGCACGCTGCTGCATGG
>JBEHXY010000018.1:0-20818 GCA_048498455.1 Planctomycetota bacterium
GCGGCGGTTTTCTGGATGTAGTCGGGCCAGGCATCGAGGCTGGTGGGATTCTGGGGCATCACGCCGAGGGCGCCCATGGCGAGCATATAGCGCATGTTGCGGGTGCCGGCATCGACGGCGAAGGTGGAAGCGGCGCAGGACTGGGCGAGGGGATCCTTGGCATCGGAGGCCTGGCGGTTGATTTTTTCGATGACGCCGCCGGCGTTGGCGAGATCGCTGTCGGCTTTGCCCAGGGCGGAAGCGAGGGGGCCGGTGACGGGGGTGGGGTCGGACTTGGCTTCGGGGAGGACGAACTTGTTGGCGAGGTCATAGACCTGGGCGGCGACTTCGAAGCGGTGATGCTGGGTTTCGTCGGTGCCCTTGACCATGGCGAGGAAGGTGTTGTCGAGATCGGAGAGCTCGGCGATGGTGGTTTTGTGCTCGGGCTTGGTCTGCCAGTTATCGAAGGCATCCTTCGCGGCAAGGATGTCGGTGTGGTACTTGTAGAGGTCGACGGCGGTCTGGTTGGAGTTGTCGGGCTGCTTGTCGATGGTGTAGCGGAGGAGGGTGTCGTAGTCTTTCTGGGCGGCGGAGGCGACGCGGTCGATTTCGGCGGCGTAGAGGGCGCGGAGAGAGGCCTTGTCGGGATCGGCCTTGGTGGCGGCGATGGCGGCCTTCCAGGCGTCGAGGGTTTCGGCCCTGGCTTTCTGGAGGGCGTCGTAGCTGGCCTGCCAGTCCTTGGCGAAGGCGAAGTAGGTTTCGCGGCGGTCGACGGGGTGGGACTTGAGGGCGACGAGGTTGGCGTCGGCGGCGCGGAAATTCTTGAGGGCGTCGCGGACCTTGGTGATGGCGAGCATGTTGTCGCTGGTGCCGGTGACCTGGTGGTTCCAGTAGTCGAGGGTTTTGCGGACACCTTCGGCGATGGCTTCGCGGGAGGTGCCGGCGGTTGCGGCGACGGCGTCTGAGGGCCAGGAGGAGTTGCCGGCTTCGGGGGAGTAGACGTAGTCGACGACTTTCTGGAGGGGCTCGGCGTCGGGCTGGTACTTGGCGAGTTCCTTGGGATCGGAGAGGACGAACTTGAAGAGGGGATCGAGATCGACGTTGGCGTGGGCTTCGCCGGCGGGGAGAGGGGCCTTGATGGCGGCGGCCTGGACTTTCATAAGCTGCGCGAGGGCGAGGACGGCGTTGTGGTTCCACTGGTCCTGGGGGACGGACTTCATGTCGGCGCGGACGGCTTCGAAGAGGGGGTAGAGGACGGTGGCTTCATAGAGGGAGCGGTAGGCCTTCTGGCGCTGGACGTTGGGATCGCCGACGAGCTTGGCGACGGGGGCGTAGATGGCGGGGATGCGGATAGGTTCCTGCATGAGGGTGAGGTTGGCGCCGAACATCTGGGCGGTGTCGAGGTCGCCGCCGACTTTGCCGATGTGGCGGGTTTCGGCGTTGTACTTGTCGCCGTTTTTATTGACGACGCGGAGGGAGTTGAAGTCCTGTGCGGCGGCATCGGACCAGAAATCGCGGTGCTTGCCGATGGTGTTTTCGAGCTGGCGGGAACCGAACCAGGTGAAGACGCCGAGGGTGATGACGGCGAGGAAGCCGACGGTGAGGACGATGGCGCGGCGGGTGCGCTGCTGTTTGTCGGCATTGGAGGCGCGGGTGACGAGGCCGCGTTCACGGAAGACTTTTTCGATGAAGAGGTCGCGGAGGAAGTAGGCGCGGTCGCGGCGCCAGACGCGGCCTTCGGGGAGGGAGTCGACGGCGACGCCGAGGACTTCGGCGAGCTCGGCGTCGAGTGCGGAGCCTTCGGTCATGGAGGAGGTGAAGTAAATGCCGCGGAGGAAGAGGGGCTTGGGGGACCATTCGCCGGCGACGAAGATCATTTCGAGGTAGCGGCGGAGGCGCGGAGCAATTTTCATGAGGGCGTCGGGGAGGGCGTAGAGGGCGTCGACCTGGTCGGTGCGGCGGCCCTGGGGGTCCTCGGTGTTGACGGGGTCGAGGAGGAGCTGGCGGCGGCGGTCGACGAGGCGCTGCTTGACGGCTTCGAGGTGGTTGACGACGGCGGTGGGATCGAAGCGGTCGTCGAGGTTGGCGGGGTTGGACCAGCCCATCATCTGGTGCTGGAGCTGGGGGTCGTTGAGGTCATCGAAGAATTCGCGGAAGCCGTTGAGGAGGTCGCACTTGGTGATGATGACGAAGACGGGGAAGCGGACGCCGAGGATGCGCTGGATCTGGTCGAACTGCTGGGCGATTTTGCCGGCTTTTTTCTCGATGTTGTCGGCGGTGTCCTTGATGAGGGTGTCGACGGGGATGACCAGGAGCATGCCGTTGATGGGGCAGTTGGGGCGGTTCTGCTTGAGGAGCTTGAGGAATTCGTTCCATTCGTTGGTGGAGCCGGGGACGACTTCTTCGAACATGAGACGACCGGCGGTGTCGAGGATGATGGCGGAGTTGGTGAACCACCAGTTCATGTTGAGGGTGCCGCCGGCGCCCTGGAGCTGGTCCTGGAGGCCTGGGGGGAAGCCGACGTTGCAGTGGCGGATGGCTTCGGTTTTACCGGAGCCGGGCTCACCGACGAGGACGTACCAGGGGACGGAGTACATATTTTTGCCGGCGGCGCGGAACTTTTCGACGCCCTGTTCGAAGTTGCGGCGGAGGTCATCGAGGCGGGCGCGGCGGGCGGGCTCAGAGATCCCGGTGGGGGCGGCGGCGGCGTTACCGGCGAGGCCCTGGGCGAGGGGGCTGGCGCGGCGTTTTTCGATCCAGCCGAGGATGGCGCGGTAGAGGGCGAGGAGGAGGAAGACGACGAGCATGCCAAGGCCGACGATCATCATGGCGGTGCGGTTTCCGCCGCTGGCGAACCAGGCGACGCTCATGATGCTTCCGCCGGCAAGGAGTGCGGCGCCGCCCTTGACGGGGCCTGGGAGGTTGCCGAGCTGGGAGGGGCTGATGCCTTTGGGGAGGACGGATTTCATTTGGAAGCTTCCTTCTGGCTGGTGAAGCTGCTGGAGTTATTGATCACGTTGGTCAGGGAGGCGTTGAGTTTGGCGGAGGCGTCGCGGTAGAGGTAGGCGTAGGCGGCGAAGAGGACGATGATGAGGCCGATGAGCATGATGGCGATGCCAATGAGCTTGGTGCCGGGGGGTTCGATGAGGTCGCGGGTGTCGACTTTTTCGTAGGCATCGGGGCAGAGGCGCTGGGTGTCGGAGAACTGGCCGGTGGCCTGGAGGCGGGCGGCGATTTCCTTCATTTTGCGGCGGAGGTATTCGGGCTGGCCGGTGTACCAGCCGGTGAATCCGAGGCCCATGCAGACGTAGAAGACGGCGAGGCGGTCGTTGGCGGAGGGGGAGCGGTCCTTGAGGGTTTCCTCGAGGAGGTCGAAGAACTTTTCATCGCCGGCCATTTCGTGGCGTTCGAAGGCGAGTTCCTTCCATTCGCGGGCCCAGGGGAGGGAGGATTCCTTGATCATGAAGTCGCAGAAGAACATGAGGACGAGTTCGATTTTTTCCCAGGCTTCGGCGTGGTTGGCGGAGACGGCGCGGTTGCGGGCTTCGGCGAGGAGTCCCTTGATTTCGGACTGGACCTGGGAGAGGTCGTAATTTCCGCCTTTGCGGGCGGAGCGATTGAGGCGGCAGATGTACTGGAAGAGGGGCTCGCAGATATCGAGGAGGGACATCTGGCGGGCCTGGGTGGGCAGGAGCGAGGCGCCGGGGGGTGAGGCGAAGGTCGTCATGCGGGGTTTTGTAATTGGTAAATGGTAATTGGTAATTGGCTGTCGCCGGAGGGAGCGAACCTTTCGCAGGCGCATCCCCAATTACTAATTACAAATTACCAATTACCTCCTTTGTGAGACAGAATGACCGGATTTTGGGAGTGCGGTCAGGGTATCGGCATATACAACGCGAGTTGGAAGTCGGAAGTCTGCATATCGGGCCAGCGGGCGGCCATGGTTTTTTCGTCCTTGATGCGGTCCCACATGCGGGCGGATTCGCCGCGCATGAGGCGGTAGTAGAAGAGGTCGCCCTTTGCGGGGAGGGTGAGGGGGGGATGGCGTTCTTCCTGGAGCTTGATGCCCCAGATGCGCTGCTGGATCATGGATTTGGCCATGAGTTTGAACTTGTCGCCATCCTCGACGAGCTTGGCGAGGGCGGCGTGGTCTTCGCGGGTCTTGATACCGAGGAAGTAGTCGGTGGGTTTCTCCAAGTGCTCCGGTTCGAGGGGCTTCTGGAGGACGAGGACGCCGCCTTCCTGGACGAAGTCGATTTTGAGGTAGCGTTCCTGGACGGTGCCGCCGAGGAGGGAGCGGATCTTGTTGATGAGGTCGTCGAAGGAGGCCTGGAGGTTGTCGTGGTCGTACTCGGGGACCATGAATTCCTTGTCGCGGGCGGGCTGGCCGGCGGCGAGTTCGCCGAGGAGTTCGCGGAGGTCGAGATAGAAGTCGAAGGGGCGAATGAGGTTGGCGACGTTGACCATGGAGCCGAGGCGGGCGGCATAGCGGTTGAGGGTGCGGAGGCGCATGGCCTGTTCGAACTGGACGCCGCGCATGGCGTCGATGGTGAATCCGCCGGCGGTGATCTGCTGGACGAGGGTGGTGCGGGAGGCCTGGACCTGGTTGGTGAGGTCGCGGAGGCGTTCACGGAGGGTGGCGGATCCGCCGGTGGTGAGGCATGGGGGGATGTAGGAGGGTTCCTGGCGGGCGGTGCCGACGTCCTGGCCGGTGGCGTGAGCGATGCGGAGGAGGGGGAGGACTTCGAGGTCGGTGTGGTCGTCATCGGAGAGGATGAGGCGTGCGTTGAGGCGGCGGACCATCATGGGCTGGGCATTTTCGCCGGTGTTTTCGTCGGTGCGCTGGACTTCGGCGACCTTGTAGATGCGTTTGACGCGCCAGTCGCCGTTGCCGCCACCGGATCCGCCGGAGACGGCGGCGGCGCCATTGACGGCGGCGTCGATGGCGTTGGCGCGGGAGTCATACCAGAGGGGGATGGCGAGGGAGACGGTGAAGGGCTGGGAGGAGGCTTCGAAGGCGGCCTTGATATCGAGGGAGGGGAGGTCGGCGTTTTCGGGGAAATTGACTTCGATGCCGGAGGGCATGACGGCGCGGAGGCGGTCGAAGCGGACGAGCATGTTTTCGAGGGCGTCGGCGGAGATTTTCATATCGATGACGCCGTAGGGGAAGGTGTAGGCGAGGCGTCGTTCGGAGTTGATGCGGTCAAGGACGAAGTGCTGCATCGTCTGGAGATGATGCGGCTGGAGGAAGAGGCCTTCGTGCCAGTGGACGGGACCGGGCATGGGGAGTGTCCTTGTTCGGGCGGTCCGCTCGGGACCGAGGGTTGGTTCTTTTTCGGAGTAATTGGTAATTGGTAATTGGTAATTCGCTGTCGCGTGAGTGAGTGCCCCCGCCAGCGGCGAAGGCCAATTACCAATTACTAATTACCAATTACCTCCGATTCAGGTTCCGGGGCGGCTGCGGCCGCGGATGAGGGTTTCGGTGTATTCGGCGATGGCGTTCTGGATTTCGATTTCGATGGTTTGGACATCCATGGCGGTGGAGAGTTCTTTGTACTGGCGCCAGCATTTGACTTCTTTGCCGACGAGCATGCCGGGCATTTTGTCGGCGTAAGCTTCGATGTTGGCGACGGAGAATTTGGCGACGTGTCGCTGGGCGAAGAGGGAGCCGGCCTGGGCGATGGCGGAGATGACGCCGGCACAGAGCTGGCGGAGGCGGTCGACATCGCCGGCGAGCTGGGTGGGGGAGACTTCGTTGTCGCCGGCGACGAAGCGGGCCATGGAGCGCTGGACGGGGGTGGGGCGTTTCATGTCGGACTTGGGAGCGACCTGTCGCCAGGTGGCCCAGACGAGCTGGTCGAGGGAGACGATGAAGGCGACGAGCTGGCCGGTGAGCTCGATGAGTTTGCCGGCGTCCATTTCGTCGCGGTCGGTGAGCTGGAGCTTGGTCTTGAGGGCCTTGGTGGGCGCGGGGGGCCAATCGGGGCCGGAGCCTTGTTCGGCGAGGCCGGCTTCGGCGAGGCGTGCGATGGCGGTTTTGCGTTGTTCTTCGGTGAGGGAGGGGGCGAGGTCGATGAGGCGGGAGATGAGGAAGGTGTAGTCGTTGAGCTCGCGGGAATCGAGGGAGGAGCGGGTGGCGGAGTCGTCGGAGGGGGCGGTGATGTCGACCTGGCGGTCCCAGGTGGGGAAGCGGGCTTTGAGTTCGGTGAGGAACTGGGCGCGTTGTTCCGGGAGGACCTTGGCGAGGGCGTGTTCGACTTCGTCGGCGAGGTAAGTCTCGCGGATCTCGGCGGAGTTGTCGGCGAAATCGACCTGAATGAGCCGGAGGCGATTGACGGTGGCGGCGACGAGCCGCGAGATGTCGGTGAGCAGTTCGGGCAAGGCGAGACCCCCTTCACACGTTCATGGGAGATGGTCTATGTATCTGTGGCTAGTGATTTTGGGGCGATTATAAGGGTGCGGGGTTGTGGCGACAAGGAGGCTTTGCAAGGCGAAGCTCAAAACTTAAACCTCAAAACGGGGAGGACGGGGCGCTGATTGTTATCGGAGCGGCGGGGCGATGCGGGGGCTGGGGTTATCGCGTGGGAGCGGCGGAAGCGAGAGCCTTGGGGCCTTTGAGGTACTGGGGGACGCTGAAAACGTCGGCGAGGACTTCGTTGATGGTCTGGATAGGAGCCGTGTAGGCGAGGCGGATGCCGACGTCGGAGAAGCCGGAGTCGGTCTGGGGGTCGTTGAGAAGGACCTTGATGGGCTTGTCCAGGGGGAGCTGCGGGGGCGAGAGGGAGGAGCCGCCGATGATGGAGAGGCCAGCAGGGTTGGCGGCAAGGAGGGCATCGACATCGTCGGTTTTGATGGAGTTATTTCTGATGACAGCGGTGGCATTGGGGTAATCGAAGACATATTCGGCGACGTTGCCGATGAGCTCGTGGATCACGCCTTTTCCGATGGCGTTGGGATCGACATCACGGAACCAGAGAACCGAGCCATTGTAGGTACCGGAGGTTGAAGAGAGGCGATTGGCGGCGAAGGGGAGCTTGGCAAGTTCGGCGTTGGACCAGGCGGTGGCGTTTTCAGAGTCGATGCCGGTGAAGGCGGTGTCGCCCGCGAAGATATTGACATCCGGAAATGGGAGATCGTGTTGAGCGTGCATGCTCTTGGCGTAGTTTTGCTGGGCGAGCCAGGTATTGACGCTGGCGGGGCCGGTGCCGCGGAGGTTCCAGCCATCCTTGGCGGTCGCCGGGCCCTCGAAACGGTCCCTGGCGGCGATCCATTCTTTGGAGGTAGGGAGCCGGCAGCCGAGGAGGTGAGCGAAGTAGATAGCGGTGTAGGGGCTGACATTCTGCAGGGGGGAATTGAGGGAGGGGAGGCCGGGGGGCGGGAGCTTGGGATCATAGAAGGGGTATTTGTCCACGGCGTTGGTGCCAGTGAGCATTTTCGAGATGGCTTCATAAAGCCACTTGTCGCTTTTCTTGAGCTCGCCGCCCTCGATTTTCCAGCCGCGTGGGCCGACGCCGGGTTTTTGTTCGGTGGTGAGCCAGTGCTGTTTATTGGATTCCCGACCGGCGTTGTCCATAAGTTTGAGCTGTCCGTTGGCGTTGACGACTTCGGCGAAGAGGCCGATGGGGACTTCGGTGGCGGAGAGGTAGACCTGTTTGCCGTCGGCGTCGACGCGGACAAATTCGACGGCGGTGACGGCGTTGGTGGTGGGGTTGGTGTGGCGGAAGACGGTGACGCCGTCGCGGACCTTGGTCATTTCCCAGCCGGCGAGCTGGGGCCCGGCGCCGGCGGCGGAGGCTTCCTGCTGGGCGACGGGGTCGAGAGGCTTGGAGATGCGCTTGATGATGTCCTGGACGGAGGGGTCGCTGGCGACGGGGAGGGCTTTGACGTCGGTAAGGAATTGTGCGGCGACTTTTTTCAGATCGGCTTCGGGGAGGGCAGGCTTGGTGTCGGAGACCTTGCGGAGCTCGTAGAAGAGCTGGTTGAAGGCCATGCGGGGGTTGGACTGGGGGGTGATGGAGACGTTGAAGTCTTTGGATTTGTCGAGGGCGTGCTGGATGGCGGGAGGGGAAGCGAGGGTATCGCACCAGTTTTTCCAGCGGACGGGAAGGGCGTCGGCGAGTTCCTTCGTGACGGCGGCGATGCGGGTGTCGGCGAGGGTTTTGGTGGAGGCGAGGAGGGATTTGAGGTGAGATTGGAGCGTGAGTTCGTCGTCGAGGGCGGGGTTGGATTCGGAGATGGCGATGGTGCCGAGCTTGCGCCAGGCGGTGAGGGAGAGTTCGGGAGCGGGGGCGCCGGCGGCGGTGATGATGGGGGCGTAGTCGGAGACGCTGTCGAGGTCGGCGAGGGCGGCGGCGCGGTCGGTGATGGGTTTGAGGGCGGTGGTGATGGTGGCATCGGCGAGCAGCGGGGAGCGTGAGGCGGCGGGGGCGGCGGACCACTTGGTGTAGAGGTCGCGCCAGGATTTGGCCCCGGCGGCGGGTTCGTTGGGCAGGAGGTCGAGGTGGTCGAGGCGGCCCTGGAGGGTGGCGTAGTCGGCGAGGAGATCGAGGGTGGAGGCGCGGGCGGTTTCAAAGGCGGCGAGGCGGTTTTTCTGGTAGGCGACGTATCCGGGGTCGGTGAGCTGGGGGAGACCGTCATCCCATTTGAGGGAGGCGTTGGTCATGACGTCGCGGAGCGCGTCGGAGCGGTAATCGGCGGCGACGTGGGCGGCGATGGTTTTCTGCCAGTCGGCGCCGGAGGCGGCGATGTCGGCGAGGCCGGGGACTTTGACGGGGATGAGTGCATCGAAGGCCTGATAGTCGGATTCGAGAGTGGCGAGGTTGGCCTTGTAGTGGACGAAGTCCTGGTATTTGAAGTGGTCGAGGCCCTGGGAGGCGGTGCGGATCGTGGCGAGGTATTGCTGCTGGTGGGTTTGCCATTCGGTGCGGACGACGGGGGTGGCGGTGGCGAAGGCGGTGTTGCGGAGGGCATCCTGCTGGGCGAGGAAATCGACGGGTTTTACGGTGTAGGGGGTGACGGATTCGTCGGCGAAGGCGACGAGGGCGGTGAGCTGCTGGTCAGCCTTCTGGACCTCGGTATCGAGCAGAGCGCGGTTCTTTTCAATCTTGGGGATCGAGGCCATGCGGGCGACCTGTTCGGTCAGGGCCTTGTGCTGATCGAGGAGCTTGGGGAGGTTTTTGTCAGCCTTGTTGTTGTCCTGAATGACCGTGATCATGTCGGTCTGTACTTTGGCGAGCTGCTGGGTGTAGGGGGTTTTGGCGGTGGGATCGACGGGGAGTTTCACGTAGTCTTTGGCGAGGGCGGGGAGGGCGAGATAGTTGTCGATGGTGAGGGCATCGACACCGCCGGCGGGGAGCTGGGCGGCGGGGTCTTTGGCGAGCTCGTCGTAGACGATGGTCTGGTCTTTTTTGTTGAGTTCGGCGGAGAGGCCGTTGAGGAGCGTTTCGATCTTGTTGAAGGCGGCGGCGAGGTTGGTGACATCTTCGAGAGCGCCGGGCTCATCGGGGGAACGGGCGGTGTTGATGGCGAAGTCGGGAAGTTTCTGGAGGAGGGGAACGGAGGTTTGCGGGAGAGATTTGAGCGCGGTCTGGATGCGGGCCCAGCGGGCCTCGATGTCGGTGACGGACTTGGCGGCTTTGACGGTGGCCTCGATGCGGGCGAGTTCGTCGACGTGGTCGGGCTTGACGATCTCGGCATTTTCCGGGGGCAGGGTGGCCAGGACGGGGGGCTTGGCGCCGGCGATGAGGGCATTGATGGCATTGGCGGGCTTGTTCCAGCCGCGCTCTTTGTAGGTTTTGGCGGTGGTGTCGAGCGTGGTGAGCAGGGGCCATTGGCCGGGGGCGAGGGACTTGGAGACGGCGTCGATGAGTTTGACGGCCTCCTGGGTGCGGTAGGCGTTGGTGCCTTTTTTGGCGTCGTCAGTCGGGTGGACGGCGAGGTCGGCGAGGGTGTGGCCGGACTTGGCGAGGCTGGTGGGTTTGTAGGTGTCGAGCTTGGGGCCGGCGGCATCCAGCAGGTCAATGACGGCCTTGGGGTAGTCTTTGTCGGTGGCGAATTTTTTGTGGATGGTGTCGGAGGTGGCGGCGTCGACGAAGTCACCGAACCAGGAGTCATAGGAGAGGCAGAGGCGGGCCCAGGTGGGCTGGTCGTAATCGGCGGTGGGCGTGCGGAAGACGAAGTAGAGGCCGACGATACCGAGGATGAGGAGGAAGGAGGCGGCGATGGCGATGGGGAGGACGGGGGCTTTTTTGGGCTGGAGGGTCCAGGTGGCGATTTTGGGGAGGATCTGCTCGAGGTCGCGGGCTTCGGGGGTGGTGGCTTCGCCGACTTCGAGGAGGTCGGCGGCGAGTTTGCGCCAGTCTTCGCCGTTGGGTCCGAGGGCCTTCCATTCTTTGGAGGGGCCGATGGTGCCGCCATCGAAGGGGCGGAGGAGGACGAGCGCATAGATGAGTTTGCCGAGGTCGTGGAGGTCTTTTTCGAAGGGGCGTTTGGCGGGGAGGGAGCCGTCGGGGGCGGGATCGACGAGGTGGACGGTGGCGGCGGAGAGGATGGCGGAGTTGGAGAGGAGGACGTTGGAGGGTTTGAGATTTCCGTGGGGACGTTTGGCGATGCGTTTGGCGTCGAGGAGGGCGGTGATGACCTGGGTGAAGAGGGTGCGGAGGTCGTCGTTGGTGACATGGACGCGGCCCTCGACGAGGGAGGCGAGGGAGCGTTCGTGCTTGTCGAGGATGGCGTAGGCGCCGGAGGCGCGGTAGGCCTGGGGGTAGGGCAAATCGCCGGGGACGGCGCCTTTGATGGCGGAGAGTTCGTGGACGGGGGCCCAGTACTTGGAGTCCTTGGCGATGGCGCGCTGGGTTTTGTAGCGGAGGAGGAAGGCGTCGATTTGTTCGCGGAGGTAGTTGTCGGACCAGACGCCGTCGGTGGGCTCTAAGACTTTGAGGATGCGGGATTCGTCAGAGGCGAGTGTATAGAGGGCGCCGACGCCGGAGAGATGGAGGCGCTGCGCGGAAGTGTGTGTGCCGAAGGTGGGCATGGGTGCGCCTGGTGTTAGCGATTGGTAATCGGGATGTGTGGGGGGATTATAAAGGAATGGCCCGTCGGGATGCGACGGGCCATTTTGATTTTTGACAATTTCGAAAATCGAGATGGGTCAGTGCTTGCGGGGCTTGGGGGTGGTGACGGTGATGATGCCGGTGGTCTGGACCTTGAGGAGGATGTCCTTGGTGCCGTTGGGCCACTGTTCGATGTTGAGGGGGACGATCTGGCGGCGAGGGTCGCGGTCGCCGGGCTGGTCTTCAAACACGCCGGGGAGGAGTGCAAGGACGTAGAGGCGCATGACGGACTTGTCGTTGACGTTGGCGTACCACTTCTTCCAGAGGGGGTCGGTCGAGGAGAGGGTCTGGGAGTAAGCGGAGGGCTGGGTGGCGGCCTTGGCGGCAGTCTGGTTGGAGGCGCCCGGGCGGGTGGAGGCGGCGGCCTGAACAGCCTTGGGATCGAAGATCATGACCTTGGTGGGGACGGAGCCCTTGAGGGGATCGCCGGGCTGCCAGTAACGGGTCATGGAGTAGGGTTCCCAGCGTTCATTTTCCTTGTCGTTGACGGCGACGAGGTCGACTTCGATGTTGCGGTTGGTGAGCTCGGTGAGGCGTTGGCGCATGGCGTCATCGAGCTGGACGGTGACGTTGTAGGCTCGCGGGCCATGGGGGGCGCAGCCGACGGCGGACAGTGCCGCGAGGGTGAGGGCGGCGAGGGCCTTGAGGCGGTTGACCATGAAAGTCTCCTTGAAGACGGGGATGTTCCTTCCTTCACGGCCGGCGTTGGCCGGCCGCATTTCTGCGGGGGTTCAATGGGCGGGGACGGCGGTGGAGAACTGGCGGAGGACGGCGTGGATTTCGCGGTTGAAGCGCCAGTCGATGACGATGAGGGAGCGGGTGCGGACGAGGAGCGTTTCGATGTAGGAGAGGGCGGGGTCGTAGACTTTGTGGAGGCCGCCACGGGGGGCATCGCCGTAGTCGCGGCAGATGGAATCGGGTCCGAGGCCGGGGATCATGCGGATGAGCAATCCGAGGGCATCGAACCAGAGGTCCGCGGGAACGAGATCGAAGGCCTGCTGGGGGGTGAGTTCTTCCTCGGCCGAGCGGGTGCGGGTGAGGCGGTGGGGACCGAGGGCGTTGAGCCAGCGCTGGTCGTTCTGGAAGATGGAGCGGATGCGTTCGGGGAGGGGAATGTCGGCGCGGTGTTCAAGGGCGACCTGGCGGGCGAGGGAGAGGAGTTCGTCGGCGACGATGGCGAGGGTGGTGTCGTGGTTCACCAGCAGGGCGCGAGCGCCGAGGATGGCGAGGGAGTAGAGATCACAGGGAGAAGAAAGGAGGGGGATCACGTCGAAGAGGGTCTCGCCGATGGGGACGCCCTCGGCGGCTTTGAGCTGGGCGACGATTTCGTCGGAGAGCTTCTGGCGTTCGGTGCGGAAGCGCCATTCGCCGGCGGCCAGGGCGGGTTCTTTTTCAACGTGGCCGTAGAGGTCCAAGCGGCGTGAGCCGACGGGGGCACGAAGCCAGACGAGGTCGTTGCGGCCGGGGCCGGCGGCATCACCGAGGCGTGCGGTGGTGGAGAGGGTGGCTTCGAGGATGAGGCCGGCGGCTTCGGCGAGGGTTTTGCGGATGCGGAGGGTGCCGGTGCCGGAGGCGGGTTTGGAGACGGACTCGGGCTGGTAGACGTTGGCGGGGGCGGAGAGGCCGCGGAGGAAGTACTGGGCTTCGGAGGCTTCCATTTTGAGGACGACGGCATCGCCGGGATCGACGAGGTCGGCGTTGGCGGTCCAGAGGAAGGGGAGGCCGACGGCATTGCCGGCGCCGGCGGCGCCGATCTGGACCTGAAAGGAGTTGGCGGTGAGGTTGAGGAAGGGGCGCTGGGTGGCGGCGGTGAGGGAGCGGACGGCGGAGAGGCAGTCGGCGACGAGGCGAAGTTTGAGGTGGAAGGTTTCGATCAGCCGGCCCCACTTGCCGTGCTTGCCGAGGAAGAGGCGGCCATCGGCCATGGTGGGGGAGCCGTTGCCATCGGTTTTTTCTTCGAGGGCGGTGTTGAGGCCATCGAGATGGACGGCGGAACGGCCGGTGAGAATGCCTTCCCAGGTGGCGCCGGCGAGGAGATCGAAGAAGGCTTCGAGATTGGCGGGGGCGTAGGCGCGGATGAGCATCAGGCCGCCGGGATTGAAGGGGCGGTGGGCGGATTTGACGCCGACGGTGCTGGAGTTGGTGGGGGCATCGGGGGTGATGGGGACGAAGGGGGCCTTGTCGTCGCCGGGAACGTAGAGGTAGCGATGAAGCGAGGTGGAATAGGGCGGGAGGCCCTTGGCGGTAAGGAGGGCGTCGTCGGTGCAGAGGGCGGGGGTGCCGGCGGAGAAGGGCGCGGGGGTGTGGATCATCTCGCGTTTTTCGGAGTCGTAGTAGAAGGGGCGCGGGTGGACGGTTTCAAAGCCGGTGCGGTAGAGGGTGGAGGCGGGGCCTTCGTCGAGGGTATCGAAGGATTTGAAAAGTTTGACCCAGCGATCGTCGAGGGCTTTGTTGGAGAGGGCTTCGCGGGCGGCGGCGGGGGAATTGGCGAGGCCGTCGGCGGTCTGGACCCATATTTCGACATAGCCGTGGAGGCGGTTGGAGGCATCGGTGATGCAGCCGAGGTAGACGACGGCGTCGAGGAGGTTGCGGAGGACGACGAAGTGGCCGGCGACGGGATCGGGTTCCTGGCGGGCGACGACGGCGAGGCGGAGCGGGAGCGATTTGTGGTCAGGAAAAAGGGTAACGGGGAAATAAGCGGGAGGGAGTGCGCGCGGTGCAGAGAGAACCGTATCAGCGGGGGGCATGTCGGGAACCTCGCGGGGGTGTTCGGGCAGGGACATTTCCCGCTCGGGGGAGCGGGTGGCCGGAACACGCGGGGCAACGGAAACGATTAGCGGGGAGTCTAAAGGGGGGAAGGAAGTTGGTCAAAGGGGGAGATGGAAAGTCGACATGCAAATTGCAGCATTGGTCACCGCCGGGGCGGGGAATTTCTGCCGGAGAATGGTTATCGGGCGTTGGCCGACGAAGCGGTCGGATCAGTGAGGGACGGGGATGGCCATGAATTGGGACACTTCGGCGAGGGTGACGTTGACGGTGCCAAGCCATTGGACGAAGCGCGGGAGGGAGTGGGGGAGGAAGTCGTCGAGGGAGTCGGGCTTGTAGACATGGGATTCGGGCTTGTAGTCGCCCGAGGCAGAGCCGGGGGCATAGCCGCCGAGGCGGAGCGGCTTGAGGGACCACATGCGGATGTGGAAGGAAGCGTCGCGCCGGGCGGGGTCATCGAAGGTGGTGAGGGCGATGGGGCCATTGGGACGGTGATAGCCTTTCATCGCGTGGGAGTAGCCGGTGACGCGCTGGGGGAGGGTCTGGGTACCCGTGAGTTGCTGGTAGTGGACGATGATGTCGTATTCCTGCTTTTGTTTGTTGTACTGATTCATGGCGAGGGTGTGGGCATGCTTTTGCGCGGTGGTGGCGTTGGGGGGCAGGGGCGCGGGAGGGACAGGGGCAACGGTGGTGGAGGGATAGGGGTAATAGAAGGTTTTATTGGGGCCGTTGGGCGGATAGGCGAAGCAGCGGATGGGGTAGTAGCCGTCGGCGGCGAATTTGCGGAGGGCGAGGTTGGTTCCGTCGTCGACGTGGCGAGTGGGATCAAGGGGATCGGGCGCCTGGAGGATCATTCCGCCGTGGTGGCTGCTGCCCTTGGAGTCGCTGACGGAGTAGACGTTGAGGAACCCGAGGCTGGTCATGAGATCGGCGCTGGAGAAGCGGGTGGTGGCGGCATTCCAGTTGCCGGCGACGCGCATGTGGCCGGGGTAGTGCTGGTCGGTGCAGAGGTCATCGGTGGTGACGAGCTGGCCGAAGTTGGAAAAGCCGCGGACGCGTTTGTGGCCGTCGAGCGTGCCAAGATCGGAGGTGAAGTCGTCCATCTGGGAGAGGAAGTTGCCGGAGCCGGAGACGATGAAGGGGGTGAAGGCGGCGTTGTAGTTGAACCAGTAGCTGAGAAAGATGTTGGCGAACTGGTTGCAGACGGCGCCGGCGCCCCAGGTCCAGCGGCGGGTGTCGGCCTGGAAGCCGAGTTTCTTGTTCCAGGGGTTCTGGGCATAGGGCTTGAGGGTTTCGTCTTCGTTGGGGCTTGTGTAGACGGCGGTGGCGAAGGCGTCTGCGAAGTGGAGGAGCTTGGCGGCGTTGGTGAGGCCGTTGATGGTGATGAGGTCGGGGAGGTCGTCGTGGGAGGCGTCATTGCGGCGGGAGTAGAGGCAGTGTTTGGTGGCGTCTTTGCCGCGGTAGAAGGGTTTGCGCGCGGAGCCGGTGACGGAGGCGTCGATGAGGTCCTTGTTCCAGCCGCGGCGAAATTCGAGAGGTTGGGTGAGATCGTCGAGACGGGTGTTGAGGGGCTTTCGCTGGACGTTGGGCGAGGAGGGCCCGCCGGTGGAGGGAGGCGGATACAGGAGGAGTTGGGGGGCGTCGCTGCCATCCTGCCAGGCTTCGAGGATGTCCGGGAGGATGACGAAGCAGCGTTGGAAGGAGGCGAAGAGGAGGTCTTTGAATTCGGCGATGCCGTCTGCATCGGTGGTGGTGGTGTAGGTTCGGCCGTCGGGCGTGAGGAGGTGGACGCGTTCCTCGGAAATGTATTTGCCGGTGTCGGTCTGGAGGCGGACACGGACCTTGGACATACGAAGGTCGAGGGTGTTGGCGCCCTGGCGGCAGGCGAAAAACGAGGGGACCTGGAAAGTGGTCATGGCGTTTCAGGATCCGTACAGGGAGGTAAGTTTGTCACGGGTGGGCTGGTCGATCTTACCGGAGGGGTCGAGCTGGTTGTCCAGTTGGAAGGAGCGGAGGGCGGCGGCGAGGGTGTCATCGATGTCACCGTCGACTTCGCCGGCGTTGTAGCCGAGGGCGTTGAGGCGCGCCTGCACGCCGGTGACGGTGGAAATGGGATCGAGCTTGCCCAGGAGCAGGTGGATGACGTTCTGTTTGCCGGCGAGGCGGAGCTCGGCCCACCTGGCGTCGGGCGGGATGGGGTGCTCGAGGCAGCCGTCGCCATCGAAGGCGCCGTGGATCACGGGGAGGCCGGTGATGTAGAGGCTGTAGCGTTCACCGGCGCGGGGCTTGCCGTCGGCGAGGAGCCGGAGCTTGAGCTTGGCGGGGATGTCTTTTCGACGGAAGCGGTGGCGGGCGCCGGTGGCGCGACCAACCGCGGCGGGGTCCTTTTCGGGGATGAAAAGGAGGTCTCCGGGAAGGAGGACGTTGGGGTCCTTCCGGAGGTTGCGGAGGTCGCGGTTTTGTTCGTGGTTCCAGATGGTTCGCCAGGCGAGGCCGAAGGAGAACGCGATACTGGAGAGACAATCGCCTTGTTTGACTTTGTAGGTACTCATCGTGGTTTACTTCAGGTCTCAGATACAGCTAGTCACAGGAGGTTTCAGGCGGGTTCCCAGGCATCTTTGTCGAGCTTGGGGAAGGAGATCTGGCAGTTGCCATCGTCGATGCCGTCGATGCGGGCGAAGCCCTTGGCATCGAGGGTGCCGATTTTGACCTTGTTGTCGGGAAGAACGACCTTGTACTGTTCGCCAGGCACGGGCTTGTCGTCTTCATCGACAAGGACAATTTCGATCCAGCTTTTCTTCACTTCCTTTTCTTCGGGAGTTTCGGGAGGGGTGTAGGGATCGACCGGCTGGGTGCCATACTTACCGGTGCCGGTTTCGCGTTGCTGGGCCTTGATGGTTTCGACTTCACCAGGGTTGGCGGTATCGGCGTCGTGAGCTTCGGTGGGTTCGGTGGCGGGAACGACGGATACGGCAGTGCCGTCTTTGGGGGAAGGCATGGTGTTCTCCAATGTGCGGGCGCCGGACTGCTTCCACTATACCGGAGGCAGGGCACAGCGCCCAAGAGCCTCGCTCAGAGAGGCGATGCGGCCCAGGGCTGGGTGATGACGTTCTCGTTGTTGTAAGCGACGGGGATGAGGTTCCATTTGAATTGAATCTGGACGTTGGTGAGTTTGGCGGTGCGGCCGGAGCCATATTTGCCCATGATGACGAACTGCATTTTGCCGCTGGAGGCGATGGGGAGGCCGTCGGGGAGGCGCAGGGTCGTCTGCCAGGCGCCCTGGGGTTTCAAGGTCAGGGTGGTCGCGCCCTTGGTGGCGGAATGTTCCTGCTCGGGGAAGGAGAGTTGGACGTGCGGCGGGGCGTTGTGCTCTTCGACCCAGGTGGCGTTGTAGGTCAGGGGAAATGTGCCGAAGCCTGCGGTGACGGAGATGGTGCCGGTCCAGGGTTCGCGGGGGTCGACGGGCAGGATGGGGGTGATTGTGGGCATGTGGAGGGCTTCATAGGGCGGGGCGATATCGAGGCCCGGGGCCTTGGGTGAATCGTTGCGAAGCGTGGTTTCCAGCGGGATGGGAATCTCGAGACCGTAGGGCTTTCGGGGAGCGGCCCAGCGGGCGTTGTGTTCCTTCTGCAGGCTCATGCGTGCCATGACGGTGGTGGCGCGGAGGGCCTTGATGAAGGGGTCGCCGAGGATGTACTGGACGAGGAGCCGCTGAATGCGGGCATCTTTGAGTTCGGAATCCACGAAGTAAAGGCCGCACTGGGTGAACTTGTCGGTGATGACGGGGGCATCGGGCGTGGCACGACCGGCGGTGTCGATGGTTTCGGTAAACCAGTAGGCGGCGTGGGGAGTGGTGAGGGTTTGGATCACGCGGAGCACCTGTGTGAGTGCCAGGGAAAATCAATCATCCTCGCGGAACTGAATGCGCACGAGGTCGGGTGCATGGGTGTGGCCGACGACCACGATGCCAAACGGGAGGACGCTCTTTTTGCCGTCGCGGCTCTTGTAGGTGTTGCGGGCGATGTTGACGAGGAGGTACCACTGGGCGGCGCCGGGGGTGAAGGACTTCTGTTCCTGCGGGAAGATTTTGGGAAGGGAGCTGCTCTTGCTCATGTCGATGAGCTTTTTGTTGTAGTAGTAGACGAGGTTGGTCATGCCGGCGCCCATGGCGACGCCGTCGCGGTTGTATTCGTCCCACCGGTGGCCATGCTCGACCCAGATCCCGGGAAAGGAGAGCCATTCCTCGGAGGAGATGCTGACGGCGGAATTGAGGAGCGGGTCGGAGCGGTACCCGTCGTGATTGCCGTGGATGTTCTGGAAGCCGCACATGTTGAAGAGATCGAAGATGATTTTGTTCCAGCAGATGTCGGCGGTTTCGGGGGGCTGGTCGCGGCGTTTGTAGGCATCGAGGGAGAGGCCGGCATCGGCCATCATCTGGCGGAGCGTGGCGGCGAGGGGGGTTGCGGGGAGGGGGAGGGAGAAGCGCTCGACGTTGGCGACGCGTTCATGGAGCAGGGCCTGCAGGTGCTGCAGATGGTCGGCCACGCCGTCGGCGGCCACCTTGGTTTTGTCGATCCCGCCCTTGGGAGAAAAGTAGTGCCAGCCGGTGGCATGCCGCTGGAGCAGCTCGCCCTTGGACCATTTGTGGTAGACGTAGCGGGGGATGGGGTGGGGCTGGGAGCCGATGCCCAGGAAGTTGGCGACCTTGCTTTTGGCGCTGGCGACCAGGCCTTCGTCGGACCAGTTGGCGCCCATGCGGTATTGCAGTTCATCATTGACGCCCTGGGAGCCGGACTGCACGGCCATCATGATGACGTAGGCCTGGCTGGCGTACCCGAAGGAGGAGACGGGGGGAAAGTGGCGGTAAAGGAACTCGCGTCCCATCCACAGTTCGTAGAGATCGCCGCACTGCACGACCTTGATCTTGGCGCCGTCCTTTTGCGCGAGGCGAACGGCGGAGAGCAGCAGGATCAGGTCGAGGGCGGGCGCCGGGTCGCCGTCGGCAACGTCGGCTTTTTCCTCGTGCTCGCCATCCTCCGAGTTGCCGGCGGCGGGCGGATAAAACCAGGTGGAGCGGGAGCGGATGGTGCGGTCGAGAAGGTCCTTTTCGGCCATTACCTGCGGTGGAGAAAACGCGCGGGAGGGCCCGTCGTCGTCCTTGGGAATGTGGAGGTCGCCGGCCTGGGCATCCTTCACGTAGACGTCTTCGAGGTACTGCTGGATATCGTCCTGGCGGTCGGTGCTCATGGGGTTGTCGGCGAAGTAACCGTCCTGGTGCTGGGCGCGGCGCATTTCGAGCCGCAGCCGTTTGCGGGCGGTGGCGGCGGCGATGCGGTCGGCTTCCCTGGGAGGATCGGGCCACTTTTCCGGCAAATGGAGATCGGGCAGGAACAGGTAAAGGGTGTCGTCGGCAAGGTCGGCGGTGAAGGGGGTGGAACTGACGACGGCGTGGGTGGTGAACTGGACGCCCAGGCCGGTGGCGCCGAGTTGATCGAGCAGCCGGGCGAGGGGCGTGCCTTTGGCCGGCAGGTCGCTCTTGTTTTTGTAGGCGGAGGTTTTGAAATCGCAGAGCCAGACATCGTGGCCCTGCACCAGACCGAAGTTGCGCTGGGGCTTGCTGCGGTCATAATTTCCCCAGTAGCCGCAATCGAGCTTGATGACTTCGGGGGTGACGGGGGCGAGGGTGTTGAAGTGGCTGGTGTTGTCCTTGTCGTTGGTGCAGACGTCGATCACCTCGGGGAAAACCGGGACGAAGTCGATGCCCTTGTCGAGGTCGGGTTTGAGGGTCCAGCCGTAGTGTTCTTCCTTGATGGCGGTGTCGAGGTCGGAATCGGGGCGCCAGAGATCGGAGAAGTCGAAGTTGGGGTCCTCGACTTTCTGGACCTTGCCCTTGCCATCGATGTAAGCCGTGACGATGCGTGCGTCGATATCGCTCATGGCGAGGGGTCCTGTTTCAGGAGCCGAAGTAGGTGATGAGGGCCTTGCGGGTCTTGGATCCGAGGATGCCGTCAACGGGGCCGGGATCGATGACGTGGGGCTTTCCGGCGTTATCCTTGCAGAATTGCTGGAAGGCCTTGATGGCGCCGCGGGTGGAGGAGTTGTCGTCGCCGTTGATGGGGCCCGGGCAGTAGCCGATGGCGAGGAGGCGTTGCTGGGCGCCGCGGAAAAGCAGGGTCTTGTTGTGGAGGTCCATCGGGGTGAGATAGCCGAAGCGGAGGCGGATGGTTTGCTTGAGGCGCGGCAGTTCAAGGAAGCCGACGGTGGTGGTGGAGGGGATGGTCTCGGTGAGCATGCCATTGGCGTCGGTTTTTGTGCCGGCCTGTTTGTAGCTGCCCCCGCCGGGGTCGTAGCGGAGGGTGAGCTTGTACTCCTCATTTTTGAGAGGGTCTTTGATTTCGTCGACGACGCGGAGGCGGAAGATTTCGGTGGGCGCTTTGAGCTGGAAGGTGTGCCGCTGTGCGGTGGCGCATGCGGCCTGCTTGTCGTCCCAGGGCGGGATGAACAGCAGGTCGCCGGGGGCGAGGACGTGGGGATCGACGCGCAGGGTGCGGAGGTCGTCGTTTTCGCCGCGCATCCAGACGTCGTGGTCCCAGTTGGCGTAGCCAAAGTTCATGGCGATGCTGCCGACCCATTCGCCGTCGCGGACTTTGTAGGGGCCATCGGTGGGGGGACGTGTGGGCATAGGTCACTCGGGCTGGTGGGGTGCGAGGAACGGGGGATTACTTTTTGTCCCAGGAGCGGCCGTCCATGTTGGGGAAGGAGACCTGGCAGGTGCCATCGGGAATGCCTTCGATGCGGGCGAAGCCTTTGGAATCCAGGGTGCCGACCTTGACCTTGTTGTCGGGCATGACGCATTTGTAGGTTTCGCCGGCGACGGGCTGGTTGTTGTTATCGAGGAGCACGATTTCGATCCAGCTGGTCTGGATGCGTTTTTCCTCGGGGGTTTCGGGCGGCTTGTAGGG
>JBEHXY010000019.1:0-20502 GCA_048498455.1 Planctomycetota bacterium
TTACCTGGTTGGGCTACCGCACGCTCTTTGACGAGCGAATGTTCGCCACATGGGTACTCGATTTCATCCTGGCATTTCTGCTGGGAATTGCCTTTCAATACTTCACCATCGTGCCAATGCGAAAATTGTCGCCAGTTCAGGGCCTCTGGGCCGCGATCAAGGCCGACACGCTGTCGCTGACGGCCTGGCAACTGGGTATGTACGGCTGGATGGCCATCTCTGCGTTTCTGCTATTTCACCACGAGATTGAAAAGACCTCCCCGGTCTTCTGGTTCATGATGCAGATCGCGATGATTGCCGGCTTCCTGACGAGCTATCCGGCGAACTGGTGGCTGGTGAAAAACCGGATTAAGGAAGAAATGTAAGTTCGCACGCTGCTAAATGCTGCCAGCAAAAAATGGCTACGCGCAAGTTGTCCCACGCGGCCCTCGCGATGGTTGCATTTCGATCTGGGGCGGGAGTGACGGGTAGGTCCCTGACATGTTTACGCGGGGACCACGGGCTCATCCTGCCCGCCCGTCTTGGACACCGGCTGTTCGCGTCCAGCGGCGTTCGGCGGGCCTCGGAGTCTGCCGTTCCGCAGCACCCGCCGCCGCGCGACCGCACCAGGCCCGAGCGGCGCAGCGTCATGGCCGTGAGTCCGGCGCCAGCGGCCGCAGCGATCAGGATGACCGTCCAGTCCACACGCAACTTCTCGACACCGCCCCGGTCATCGGGGCTGAAACTTACTTGGCCGTTTTGGCCGATGGGACCCCGTATTTGGCAGGGTCCGCGGCGACCGCCTTGGCGTACCTGGCGGGGTCTTTCTTAAAGGCGACCGGGCAGTCTTCACAGCAGACGTGGTAAATCTTGCCCTCGTACGACGCCGTCAGCTTCGAATCGCCGACCACGTCGCCCGTGACGGCGCACTTGGTGTTGCCCAGGTCGACATCGGTCGATTGGGCGGCCGGCTGGGACGCGGGCGCCGTGGCGGCCGCGTGGTCCTCGGCCTTCATGCCCGGCACGCCCGGCATGTCGGCCGCGAGGGCGGTGGCCGCGAGGGACGCGGCGAGGGCAAGACCTGGCAGGAAGGTGGGGATACGCATCTGAACTCCTTGAAAGGATGGTCCCTTAGCGGCTTCACGACCCACGCGGGCCGTGCGGCCGGCACGGCGGGAACCTATCGCGCTGCGTTGGTGTCGAGGGGCGGGGAAAAATGTCCCGCCTCAAAGGGCTGGTGAAGGTCCACCTGCAGGCACATGGCCGCGTCCACCGCGACCGCCAGCCGCGGCAGGTCCCGCGTGGCCGGCCCCCGGGTGACCCGGCCGTCCCGGTCGAACGTCGAATTGTGGCACTTGCATAGGTACGACCCGTCGGCCTGCGCCCGCACCTTGCAGCCCTTGTGCGTGCACACCGACGAGAGCGCGAAGAGCTGGCCGTCGCGGCGGACCACGAAAAAGCCGTCCTCCCGGTGCGCGTCGTAGACGCCGTCGGTTGGAAAGCCGTGGAGATCCCCGGCATCGATGACGGTGGGATTTTCCGCGCCCCCAGAGGGTGGTGCGGGCGCGGAAGCGGCCGCACCCAACCCGCCGCGGGCCGCGGTCAGCAGCGAGGCGGCGCCGAGCGTCCGCACGAATTCGCGGCGGTCAATGGCCATGGTCCATTCCTTTCATGCCGGGCATGCTTGCCGGTGGTGCATCCTGAAGGTTGATACTCTCGCGCCACTGGAGGGTGGCGGGCGGGGCGGGCCGGGTCGTCGTGTCGCCGTGGCCGGGCATGTCGTGGTGGGCCGGCCCGGCGGGCGCCGCGTCCTCGGCCCCGAAACTCATCATCCCCCCGAGGTGCCCCTGCACCATGAGCGCCAGCACCAGCGCGCTGACGACCGCCAGATATCCCCACGGGGCTGGCGCCCCCTGGCGGAACGCGCGCAGCCGCCAAAGCGCCAGGAACGGCAGCGCGACGGCGAAGGAGATGCCCATCCACATGTGGATGGGCATCTGCCAGTGGTCCATGTCCGCCATGGACCGCATCCACCACCACCCCGCGAACGCCGTCGCCGGCGTGACCGCGGCCGCATACACGAGCGTCCAGAAGCCGACATTGGCGAGCGACGGCCTGCGCGCTATACGCCCGGCGAGGTCGCTGGCCACCGACACGGGCACGAGCGCGGCCGTGAAGTTCACCAGGATCGGGTGCAGCGGCAGGTCCGTCAGGCCGGACGCGAGCATGTGGAACAAGGGCGGGGTCGGCATCGTTGTGTCTCTCCTAGGAATATTCAAAGAGGGGGCCGCGCCGCGCGAGGCGGCCGGCCCCCCAGCCGGGGCGCCGCGGCGGACGCCGGCCGGGGAGACGGTTGTCCATCCTGCCATCCCCGGTCCGGACGCCCGTGCAGGCACCCGCGGAGGGATCACTTCATGGGCGTGCCGCCCATGTTCATGCCGCCCATGTCATTCTTCTTCGCATCGCCGGTGCCCCCGTGGTGCTCGTCCTGGAGGGCGATTTCCTTCCAGGTGTCGCCGGTCTTGACCGACAGTTTCCTGACGTCGATCGCGTGCTTGTGTTCGTACAGGGTCCCCTCGACCTTGACGGTCTGGGCCGCGTAGGGGGCGAGCACCGCGGGGTTGGTCAGCAGGTACACCATTTCGTCGGCGTCCTTGGCGCCTGCCGGCAGGACGCCGGCCGGCACCCCGGTGGCCATGCACTTCTGGGCGCAGGCGGCGTGGTCCTTGCCCTTGGCGTCGCCGTCGCTGGTGACAAAGCACGCGGTGTCGATCAGCTCGCCGGTAATCGTGGCGGCCTTGCCCTCGGTGCTTTCCTTCTCCCCCTCATGCGCGAGCGCCAGGCTCCCGGCGCCCAGCGCCAGCAGCAGCAACCCGCCTCCGAACATCACGTGAAATCGCTTCATGACTCATTCCTTTCAAAGAAGTCCGCCCGCGGCGGACAGAACTCAAAAGCTCGCGCCGGACGCCCGGCGCGGTCCGCCCCTAGTGCGCGGCAGACCATTCCCGCAGGTGCGACTGCATGTGTTCGATCTCGTGCGTCTGGTCGGCGATCATTTTTTCGGCGAACGCCTTGACCTCGGGCTGCACGGCGTGGTGCGTCGCCGGGGTCGCCATCGCGATGCCTTCCTGGTGGTGCTTGATCATGCCGGAGACATAGGCCTTGTCGAAGTCGATCCCGGACAGTCGGGCCATCGCCTCGGTGTCGATGCGGTCTTGCTCGCGCGCGGTCGGCGCGGGGCCCGGTCCGTACCAAGTCGTGCGCCACGCTTGGAGCTCCTGCAGTTCCTGCTGCTGCTTGCCGATCAGCGTCGTGGCCATCGTCTTGACGTGGTCGGTGGAGCCCCGGCGCTGCGCCACTTGCGCCATCGCGATCGCGCCTGCATGGTGGCGCGACATCTGGTCAAGGAATCCCTGGTCGAACTCACCGCCCCGGGCAGTCGGGGTGGCGTGATCCGATGCGGCGCTCTGGCAGGCCCCAAGGAGCAGGGCCGCCGCGATCAGCGCCGCGGGCCGGAAGAAACACTTGTTCATGTACCGTTCCTTTCAGAAAAAACCACACATCCGCGAGGCGACGATTACTTTTTGACCACGAGCGTCATGCCGCACTTGGGGCATTTGCCCGGCTTGTCGGCGATCACCTCGGGGTGCATCACGCAGGTGTAGAGGACGCCCGACTGGCTGGCCGGCGCGTCGGCGGCGACGGCGGGCGCGGGTGCGGCCGCCGCGCCCAAGGCGAGCGACCGGTCGGGCGTCGGCGCCGGCAGGCCCGGCACGCCGTTGCCGAGGAAGCTGTCGTCCGCCCCCGGGTGGCGGCCCGGGTCGATGCCGTCGCGGCGCAGGTCGTCGGCCGCGGCGACGTCGGCCAGGGTGCCCGGCGGGGTCTCGTACCAGCCGGGGTCCTCGTACGACGTCAGGCTGTCCCGCACCTTGAGAATGGTGAACATGCCGCCCATCGTGATGTAGTCGTACTTGCCCCGGCCGCCGACCATGGGGATCGAGTTCGCGGGCACGGGCATGCCCATCTCGCCCATGTCGGCCATGCCGGTCTGCCCCATCGTCATGTACGCGGGCAGCAGCCCCTGGACCTTCTTGTCCAGGTTCCCCGGCTTGACGCCGATCATGTTGGGGAACTGGTGGCCCATCTGGTTCATCACGTGGTGGGTCATGTGGCAGTGCATCGCCCAGTCGCCCGGCTCGTCGGCGACGAACTCGATGGTGCGCGTGCTGCCCACGGGGACCAGCACCGTGGTCTCAGGCTGCTGGGCGGACCGCGGGATGTAGCCGCCGTCGGTTTCGGTGATCAGGAACTGATAGCCGTGGAGGTGGATCGGGTGGTGGTCCATCGCGCTCAGGTTCCCGATCCGGATCCGCACCCGCTCGCCCTTTTTGACGACCAGCGGCGCGGTGCCGGGGAAGGCCTTGGCGTTCATCGTCAGGACGTTGAACTCGGTCATCTCGTTGGGGTTCGGCCGGTCCGTCCCCGGGTCGATGCGCCACTCGTGGAGCATGAGCGCGAAGTCCCGGTCTACCGGTGGGCGGTCGGCCTCGCCCGCGCTGGTGGGCTTGCCCGCGCGCGGGTGGATGATGAACAGGCCGACCATGCCCATGCCGATTTGGGTCATCTCGTCGTGATGGGAGTGGTACATGCCGGTGCCGGACTGGTGGAGCGTGAACTCGTACCGGAAGGTCTCGCCAGGCGCGATCGCCCGCTGGTTGAGGCCGCCCACCCCGTCCATGCCGTTGGGCAGCAGGATCCCGTGCCAGTGGACGGTCGTTGATGCCGGTAGGCGGTTGGTCACGTAGATCCGGACGCGGTCGCCGTCCACGGCCTCGATGGCCGGGCCGTGCACCCGGCCGTTGTAGCCCCAGCACTTGGCGCGCAGGCCCGGGGCGAACTCGTGGTCGACCTCTTCGGCCACCATGTGGAAGACCTTTACGCCATCAACGATTTTCCAGGGGACCTTTGCCCCATTGGGGATCACGACGGGCTTGTAATCCTGGTCGGGCAGGCCGGGCGGATAGGCCCGCGGGTCGGCGTGCGCCCCGCCCGTCGCGGAGGCGCTGCCTTCGCGCGGACGCTCCGCCCCCGGGACATCGGCCGCGAGGACGGTGCCGACTTTGTTCAATAGAACGCTTCCCGCGGCCAGGGCCGCGGCGCTCGAGGCGATCATGTTACGTCTGGTAAGCATGGGCAAAACTCCGTGGTTCTGAAAACGTCTAGTGCGCGTGTTCGTGATTCATGCCGGGCATGGATTTCATGCCCGGCGGCACGGGGGCCGGATCGGGCGCGGGCCGGGTGGCGGGCATGTCCGCCGGCACCGGAAGCCGCCCGCCGAGCGCCTGCTCCAGTTCGGCGCGGGCGACCCAGTAGTCGCGCAAGGCCTCGACGTAGTGGGCCCCCGCATTGATCTCTTCCTGCTTGGCCTGCAGGAGCACGAAGACGCCGACGAACATGCCGTTGTACTGCAGCTGCGTCTCTTCGAGGATTCGGTGCCGCAGCGGGATGACGAAATCCCGGTAATACATGGCGCGTTGCTGGGCCGCGGTCATCCGGTAATGCGCTTTGCGGATCTGCCCCCGGACCTGAATGGCCAGCGCCAGGTAACCGGCACGCGCCTGGCGGAATTGGGCCTGCACGCGCGCGACGGCCGCCTGCCCCTGGTCAAAAATCGGAAGCGTCGCCCGGATCGACGGGCCGATCGTGGTCTTCACATCGGGATCCCGGACCGCGTCCACCCCCAGCGTCGAGCCGGAAAGCAGGGCGGCATAATTGGCAAACCCGAGCTGTCGGGCGGCCGCCACCAGGCCGTTGCGCGCGGCGGCCAGGTCCTGCCGCTGCCGCACCGCCGCCGCTTCGAGCCCCTCCGCCGGCACCACGTCGGCGGGCGGGTCGGGCAGCCGGGCCCCGACACGCCAGGTCGCCAGGTGGTCACCCCAGGCGCCCATCAGCACGGCCAAGCCTTCGCGCGCCTCCGCGGCTTCCGCTTCGGCGGTGGCCAGGTCCACGCGGGCCTGGGCCAGAAGCCCCTGGTCGTTGGCAAAATCGAGCTCCCGGGTGTTGCCCGCCTCGCGCAGCTGGCGGGCGGCGTCGAGGTTCGCCTCGGCCGCGTCGACCACGGTCCGGCGCATCTCCGCGAGTTGCTGCGCCCCCTGCAGCCGGTAGTAGGCCGCGCGGGTCTCGGCCGCGCGTCGGAGCACCGCGTCGATCACCTGGGCGCGGGCTTGCTCAAAACTCGCCTGCGCGACGCTCTTGCGCAGGGGCAGAAAAAGCAGCCCGATGAAATCCTGTTCGACGCTCACCCCCCAGGGAATCTGCGGCCGCCCGGGAAACCGGATGCTCGCCGAAATCACGGGATTGGCGAGCAGACCCGCCTGAACGAGGTCCGCCTGCGCGATTCCGAGGTTTTCCAGGACCGTCTGGAGCTCCGGGCTGTTGAGCAGGGCGACTTGCACCGCCTCGTCGGCGGTCAGTTCCTGTGCCAGCAGGCGGTCCACCTGCTCGTGCACCTGGCGGTCCTCGGGCGTGCCGTTGTCCCAATGCACTGGCGCGCCGGTGCGCAGGAGAATCGTCTGCTGCACCTGGTCAAAGCCGGCGCGGGGATTCACGGCGCAGCCGCCGGCGGCCGAGGCGGCCAGCGCGAGCAGGCCCGCGGCGAGCCCCCTGGGGCCCTTCAATGCGGTGCGGGCGAATGTCACTGGGTGCCGCCTTTCTGGGCGTTCGCGCCCGGAGTTTTCTGGATCAGCTTCATGCCGCAGATCGGGCAGTTGCCCGGGTGGTCCTGATGAATCTGGGGGTGCATGGAGCAGGTGTAGTCGGCGGCGGCCTGGGTCGTGGCCGGGGGAACTGCCGCCCCTGTGCCTGCGCCTGAGGCGCCTCGCCCCCCGGGCATGTCCATCCCCGGCATGGCCCCGTGCGCTTCCCCGGGCGGTTTTTCGCCGCCGGCGCCCGACATTCCCCCCATGCCCATACCCTTCATGTCGCCCATGCTCGTGGTGGGGTCTTGCCCGGCCGGACGGGCGGGGACCGCCCGGCTCGGACCCATTTCCGCTGCTGCCGTGGCGCGGTCCAAGGCGGATGAGAGCGGCGCGGGCGGGCCTTCCCTGGCCGCGGGACTCGCCGGGCTAGCAGGATCGGGGGGAAGCGCCATCGGCCCGGCACAGCCGGCCATCAGGGACGCCGCCAGGAGAGACGACAAACGGGTCGGAAACATGAGCATGTTCCTTTGAAGGGAATCGTTCATTGGGGGTGGTGCTTTGATGGAAGCGCGGTGACGCGCGAGATCACGGGCACTCTGCCGCACGTGGGGGTGGCGGAAGAGGCCGGACGGGCGTCAGAAGGGAGGTGGGTATCAAATAATCAGCGCGCAATGCTGGCGCAGGAGGCTGGTGCCGTCTCTGTGGCGGCATGTCGAAGCAGCGGGAATACCGCAGGAATTCACAGGTAGAAACGGCGCTGCAGCATCCAGGTAGGAAAAGTTACACATGAAATCCATGCTGACAAGGATGGTTGGCCGCAGATTTGGAGAGCCGACATGGTCGACGGTCGCAAGAAGCATCGTTGTTGCGCAGGAACACCCATCATCATGCTCATCACGGTCATGATGGTCGCTGGGGGCCGATTCCCCATGATGACAAACTACTTCGGCGGTTGTCAGATCGGGCCCCTCCTCATCCCCATGGTCGCAGCCGCAGGCCACGCCGGTGAATGCAATCACCAGCGTCATGACCAGCACCATGATTCTGTAAGTCGGAACGGACATGAAGCCCTTCGAAGCGAACGACGGCCTACAACGATAGGCCCCGGAACAACGACCGGTCAAACCAATTTTGAATGCGGCGGAAGCTCAACACGGTCCTTAAGAATACGAGCGGTCTGCTGTAAAAAGTTCAACAGCGGCACTTTTTGAGCCGTTTCCATCACCACCAAATACCTGCCGCCTGCTTGGGTCCTGCTGGTTCGACCTCATTTTGACTTACCATTCTCAGGGGGATACCCTTGGGGGGTATAGGTATACTATCCCGTGAGCAAATCCACGACAAGTGAAGGGTGATAACTTCATGTTCAAAACGTCCCCATCTTCTGTGACCGCCTGTGCCTGCAAAGCCACATCCGCTGAACGCACCCGCAAGACCTTGGTCGTCGATCCGGATCTCAAGCAAGCCAACTTGGCTCGACTTCGCCGGATCGAAGGACAGGTTCGCGGGCTTCAGCGCATGATCGAAGACGACCGCTACTGTGCGGACGTTCTTGGGCAACTCTCGGCTGTTCAGGAGGCCCTGCGGAGCGTGGGCCGGGAGCTCATGCGCCACCACCTTAAACATTGCGCCACCAAAGCCATCAAGGCCGGAGCGACCGAAGCCGAGGCGATGTACGACGAATTAGTCGATCTCATGTACAAAAATGCCCGTTGATCGGGTTTTCAAAGGCCATGCCATGACAACCCAAGCCACCGTAAAAGACCCCGTGTGCGGTATGGACGTCGATCCCGCCACCGCTTCGCATTATGCCGACTGGCACAACAAGACCTACTTTTTCTGCTCAGCTTCGTGCAAATCCAAATTCGAAACGGATCCCCAGCGCTTCGCTGCCCCCTCTCCCGCGGTCACCTCCCTGCCGCGCCATGACCATACCACCCCCGACGGTGCCGCCGAACGCGTGAGCCTTCCCATCGAGGGTATGAGCTGTGCCGCCTGCGCTGCGCGTATCGAGAAAACACTCAATAGAGCCCCGGGGGTTCGTAAGGCCACCGTCAACTTTGCAACCGCCCGGGCAACGATTGAATACCAGCCCGACCAAACCCGCTTGCCCGCCCTGATGGACACCGTGCGCGATGCGGGGTACGAACCCGCCACCCCCTCGGTTGCGGTGTTCGTTGTGAACGACTCCGCCCGTCCCTCCGGCTCGTCCAAACCTCTCGAAGACTTCCTGGCGAAGATTCCCGGCGTCGTCCGCGCCACATTCAATCTTGCCACCATGGAGGTCCGCATCGATTACCTCGCCGGCAGTGTCGAGAAGCACCAGCTTCGCAAGGCCCTCGAATCCTTTGGCTATACCGTCGCCAACACCCCCACTCCTGCATCTGATGCGAATGCCCCTGATATTGAGCAGCGGGCTCGCCAAGCGGAAAGCCGCGACCTTGCTCGCAAGTTCTGGATTGCCACGATTCTCTCCCTCCCGGTCCTGATTATCGCGATGACTCACGGACGAATCGCAGTGTTCAATGGCCCGTGGGCAAACTGGCTCCAGCTCGCCCTAACAACACCCGTGGTCTTCTACGCCGGTGCCCAGTTTTACCGCGGTGCGTGGGCGTCCTTCCGGCACCGCGCGGCCGACATGAACACACTCATTGCGCTGGGAACCGGAACCGCCTACATCTACTCCATCATCGCCACAATCGCGCCGGCATGGGTTGCCTCGCAAGGGCACGCCGGTGCTGCCATGCCAGGCAGGGCGGGCATGACAGTGTCCGCACCGGTGTACTACGAGGCCGCCAGCGTCATCATCGCCCTCGTACTTCTCGGTCGACTTTTTGAGGCACGCGCTAAAGGCGCAACCGGCGAAGCCATCCGCAAGCTCATGGGGCTCCAGGCCCGCACCGCGCGGGTCATTCGAGACTCCCGTGAACAAGACCTTCCCGTCGAGGAAGTCCTGCCCGGCGATCTCGTGGTCGTCCGACCTGGAGAAAAGCTCCCCGTCGACGGCACCGTCGTTTCAGGGCAGTCCGCTGTCGACGAATTGATGCTCACCGGCGAGAGCCTCCCCGTCGACAAGTCGCCTGGCGATGAAGTCTTTGGAGCCACGATCAACAAGACCGGGAGCTTTACGTTTCAGGCGACCAAGGTGGGCAAGGAAACGGCTCTCCAGCAAATCGTAAAACTCGTGCAGGATGCCCAAGGGAGCAAGGCTCCCATCTCCCGGCTGGCTGACACCATCAGCGGCATTTTCACACCCATTGTCCTGTGCATCGCCATCGCGGCCTTCGTGATCTGGTTCCTCGCGTCACAAGCGGATGCCCGTCTCACCGCCGCCTTACTTGCCTTCGTTTCCGTCTTGATTATCGCCTGTCCCTGTGCCCTGGGGCTTGCCACCCCCACCGCCGTAATGGTCGGCACCGGCAAGGGCGCACAGCTTGGTGTGCTCATCAAAGGCGGCGAACCTCTCGAAACGGCCTACAAGCTCGACACACTCGTCTTCGATAAAACCGGCACAATCACCCAAGGCCGCCCTGCCGTCACGGACCTTGTCCCGCTGGCGGATGTTCCTGAAAATCGGCTGCTGCAACTCGCTGCATCCGCCGAGCGCGGCAGCGAGCATCCGCTCGGGCAGGCTATGATCCGCGCCGCCAAGGAGCGCGGTCTGGCACTCGCAGAGCCCACTGCCTTCCAAGCCCGAGCAGGCCGCGGAATCGAAGCCACCGTGGAGGGTGGAATCCTCCGGCTGGGGAACCTCCGACTCATGGAAGAGGCCGGGATTCAGCTGGAGGGTGCCCGGCAACGCGTTGATGCACTGGCGGCCGAGGGAAAGACCCCGATGCTGGTGGCCCTGGATCGTGACCTCGTGGGGATCATTGCTGTGGCCGACCAGCCGAAACCCGAGGCCGCGGCGGTCGTTGGCCGCCTTCAGTCGCTGGGCTTGCAAGTCTTGATGCTCACTGGCGACAACCGCCGCACCGCCGAAGCCGTCGCCCGCTCGGTCGGTATCACGCGCGTGCTGGCGGAAGTTCTCCCCGCGGAAAAGGCCGCGCACATCAAATCCCTTCAGCAGGAGAAGCGGGTTGTCGGCATGGTCGGCGACGGCATCAATGACGCCCCCGCCCTCGCACAGGCCGATGTCGGCATCGCCATCGGTACCGGCACCGACGTGGCCATCGCCGCCTCCGACATCACCCTGATCCGCGGGAGCCTTGGCGGTGTACTCACCGCCATCGCGCTTTCCCGCGCCACACTCCGAACCATCAAGCAGAACCTGTTCTGGGCCTTCATTTACAACCTCGTCGGTATTCCCATCGCCGCCGGCGCGCTTTACCCCTTCACAGGCTGGTTGCTTTCCCCGATGATCGCCAGCGCCGCCATGAGTTTTTCCAGCGCCTCCGTCGTTGCCAACAGCCTTCGGCTGCGGCGGTTTTCCGAAAAAGGCGGTGCGTGATGGATACCCCCGCGACCCTCGTCCTCATCGGCGGCATCGCCGCTGTCACGTTCGTGTTAAGGTACTTTTTCGGACCACGCCCGCAGGCACGCGCGCAGTCCACAGCCGGCGGCATCCAGGAAGTAAACATCACCGTCAAAGGCGGGTATTCACCGGATGTGATCGTTGTCGACAAAGATCGCCCCGTCCGCCTGGCGTTTTATCGCGACGAAACATCGTCATGCAGCGAACAAGTTTTGTTCGGCGACTTCGGCATTGCACGCAGCCTCCCTGCCCACCAGACCACCGCGATTGAGTTCACCCCGCACGAGGCCGGCGAATTCACCTTCACCTGCGGAATGAACATGCTCCGTGGAAAACTCGTGGTTCAGGAACCCGCAGCCGTCAGCAGTGACCCCGATGGCGTGAACGCCCCGCGGGAGGACATCTTCAACCCTTGAGGGCCGCCGCCTTTACCCCGTCGTTCCCGGTCCCCAGCGTTCAATAAATTGCTATAATGTTTGTGTGCCAGAATTCACAATTAACTTCGCGGAACTCGAACGGCACATGCCGCGTTCAACATCGCCTTTTGTGCATTCGGCGAGGCGGGAATCAGAACCGCCTCTTGATCGGCTGTCGATTCGACCTCGCGCCGTGCTCCCGGCGATAAGCCAGCCACGAATTGCTCCCATGGGATTTCTCCGTCAGTGTCGATGGGCGGACGCTTAACCTTCAGATCCGCAGGCTGCCCTGCGAGTATCTGTCCGAGTTCGCGCAGACGCGTCTGATGGTACGAGTGCTCGTTAGACGTGCTGCTCACGGTACCTCTCAGTAGAGAGCCGGAGCCCTGCTCTCCATGAGGAGATCGAGCCCGTTGGCGTGTGCTGGCATTATGGGATGCGCCGGAAGAACATCAACCCCACCAGCAAGTAAACATCCACCGCCGGTGTAGTGGCCAGAACGGTCATACCCTAGAGGCCGACTTTCCCGCAGCAGGGGCCTGGCAGGGCGCCCGCAGAAGACATCGTGTCTTAAATTCCACCGTGGCTGCTTTCATGCCCTTCCGCCGCCCTACGAGGCCCAGAAGATGTAAAAACCAGTTTTGAAAACCTGGGTATCCGGAGTGGGATATCGGCATGATGTTGCCCGGGCTGCTTTGCCGCCCAGTATACGCAAACGGAGTGAAACAACCGGGCAGGCTGCGGGACAGCTTTCACTTATAGATGCGACATTCAGCCAATATCCCCTGCTCGCTGCGCGAAGCCAGCATGACAAGCCCAGTGTCCCCTCAAGACCTAAGCAAACAGGGAACTGGAGCGGTTCTGGTGCGGGTGTACGAAGCCGATCGCACCGTCCTTAGACCGCAGCGGTCCAAAGGGGTACTGCACTGGCGAATCCCGATGGCAGCGATCGTGCACATGTCCATCGAGGCTGCGTCAGATAGAGGTTGCCGGTTCTACCGACGCAGAACGACCAACCTTGCTGGTATGATGCCACCGTGGATTGAAGGAACAAGCGCCATGAGGCGAGCCCACGAAGCGGAGGTAAGAGCGAAAGCACTCACGGAAGCCTCCTCTGCACCTGCGCAGCGAGCTCTCACCCATGTGCCTGCCTCCCGGAAGAAAAAGTGGCTCGGTATGAAGTTGGGAAGCGTTCCTTTGGTCTTGGCAGGGCTGTTGGGCGCTGGCTACCTGCTCTCACAAAATGGCACGCTTGGCATTGAATCCCCCGGCGTTGCAGGGGCCCATTGTCGAAATAGCGGTATCAAGGTCTCGGTTTACTACGGAGGTGGCAATGTCCAGCCCCCATTCCTGACTCCACCTCGATGTATAGACTTCGAACACATGGATATCCATTACGACAATGCGATACTGCCTGCCGGCTGCAGGCGAAGGGCGTTGCCTTTTATGTCCGGGGAGCCTGCAGCCGGCAGGCAGTGTCGCCGCGCGAACTCCGCCGGGGTCTGGTAGGCCAGGCTCGAATGCGGCCGCTCGTGGTTGTACTTCCGCATGAACAGCCGGCAGATCGCCCGCGCTTGATCCCGGTGAACAAACGTCTCCATCTTGAGTGCACTCGCTCCGCAGCGTCCCGTTGAACCGCTCCGTCTTTCCGTTCTGCCACGGGCTGCCCGGATCGATGTGCCGGCAGGCGATGCCCCTTCCTGCCAGCATTTTCATCAGCGACCTGGCGATGAATTCCGAGCCGTTGTCCGAGCGCACAAACTCCGGCCGCCCGCGTTCCTCGATCACCCCGAGCAGCGTCCGCGACACCGCGCCGGCGCCCATGCGGTGACTTTGGCCCTTACTCCAAGATTCCCATCATTACCAGAAGCACCTCTTGCTTGGCTCCTACAAGCTCCGTTAGTTGCTTGCGGGCTTGGGCAAGATCCGACTTTGCCTGTGCTCTCGCTTTCCTCAATTGCGCCACTTGGTTGCTCATGTCGGCAACGGTTCCCTCTTGCTGAAAATACATTTTCCGCAGATCTGCGAGCATGGCTTGAAGCGAACCCGGGCCAGTGGGCACCGCCCCATTCTGCCCGGCGTTTTGACCCCCGTTCCCTGTGCCCGAGTCCACAACATCCATGAGAAGCTGCACCTTCTCGATTTGCGGCTGGAGCACTTTCCACTCATCATCGGTGGCCCCCAGCATGGGCTTCAACTGCTTTATGTTCATTGAATCCACCAGCCCCTTGCTGACCACTTGTTGCACCTTCCCGTCCGGGCCGAGCGTGCATTTGACGCTCGAACCAACTTTGACGGCCTCCTCCAGGGTGGACGGCGCCTTCTTCAACTGATACGCCGCGTCGGCCGCAGGTACGCACGCCACTTCCTCGCCGTTTTTATCGACGACCGCAAACTGTCCGCCGCCGACCTTTGAAACGATCCCGCTGAGGGTCGGCGGAGAGGGATTTTTCCCGGGAGACCCCGGCGCGTTTTGCGCCCACGCAGGGATTGCTGCGGACAACATCAAGCAGACTAGCGCTTTGACGACAGGGGCTGGCATCATGGCTCGCTCCTCAAAAAGGGTGGGCCGATATTACTGTTCCAAAATGAGGGGCGGATGAAGGCGTGATAAAAAAAGAAGCGGCACCCGTCGATGGCAAGGTTCCATCTGCGGTTCGCGCCGTGCACGGGCCTGCCAATTACGTGCGCACCAATGTATCGCCACGGACCACTTCGATGGGGGCAATCACAACCCCAGGATTATGTTCCGATCGGCATAAATGGACGGCGGTCCATTCTTGCGAATGCAGAGCGTCGTGCCGATACCGAACTCCCAGGAGTATTCGACACAAGTTTTAACGCTTCGTCGGCGAACTGATTATGCGCTCAAATCCGGATTGACGGTGACCGACGGTCGGGGGACTTCGGTTTTTTTCGCTGCCTTCAGACGAAAACGGCAGAGCGTGTAGTAGATGGTGGGCGTCGCTACCAGCGAAAGGGCGACAGAGACGCAGAGCGCCCCGATGACGGCGATAGCCAAGGGCCGCAGCATATCGGCGCCCGAACCAATGCCGTAGGCCAGGGGAAGCATGCCCAGTGCCGCGGCCATGGAAGTCATCAGGACGGGTCGCAGACGGCGACGCCCCGAGTGCACGAGCGCCTCGGCGAGGGAGAGTCCCTGACGCTGCAGAACGTCGACAAAGTCGAGCATAAGAATGCCATTTTTGGCGACGATCCCGACCCCAATGATGGCACCAAGGCGAGAAATGATGTTTTCAGACGTTCCTGTGAGATAGAGCCCGGCGACGGTGCCAAGAAGGGCGAGCAGAGCGCCCGAAAGAATGGCGATCGGCTCAAGGAAGGAGCGGAACTCGATGACCAGCACGGTGAAGATCAAAATCACGGCCATGATCATGACGGTGAGCAGGTTGCGGAAGGATTCCTGCTGTTGCTGGTAGAGGCCGCCGAACTCAATAGTGCCTCCGGCAAAGCGAGGGTCGTTGGCCAGCTTTGCCTTGATGTCGGCGATGACGGAGCCCAGATCGGCGTTTTCAATGTTACCGGTGACGCGGACGTACTGGCGAAGGTCTTCGCGCTGGAGTTCAAGCTGCCCAGGCTCGATGACGACGTCCGCGACCTGGCCGAGGCGAACGATCTGGCCGTCAGCGGTTTGGATGGGAACATTTCGCAAGGTTTCCTGGCGCGAGATGGACGCAGGATCCATCATGATGCGGATGTTGGTGAGGCGGTCGCCGTGTAGGATGGCGGAGGCGACGTGGCCGAGCTTCGCGGTTTCCACGGCGCTGGCGATCTGGTCGGTCGTGAGGTGGAAGCGGGCGACATCGACCGAGCGCGGGCGGTACGTAAGCGAAGGTCCGGCGACAATCAGGCCATCCTCGGTGTCCACGACGTGGGGGACTTCATCGATTTGTTTCTGGATGGCTGGCGCCGTTTCTTTGAGATACTCGAGGTCGCTGGAGTAGATTTTGATTTCGACGGGCTGGGGACTGCTCACGAGGTCGCCGATGAGATCGGAGAGCATGCCATGGGGATCGGCGTCGATCTGCGGTTCAAGGTGTTTGAGCTTCTCACGGACTTCCGCGATGACCTCTTCGGTCGATCGTTTCGAGGTGGCTTTGAGCTTGATGAGAAAGTCGCCTGCGTTGGGCTCCGTGAGTTCGAGTCCCAGCGCGACGCCGGTCCGGCGGGAGTAGCTTTCGACCTCGGGGATGGACTTGAGCAGGTTTTCGACTTCCATCAGCGCGCGGTTGGTCTCCGCCAGGCTGGTGCCGGGCGGGTTGACTTTGTAGTCGAGAACGAAACCGCGTTCTTCCAGAGCCGGGAGCAGGTCGGAAGCAAGGCGGGTGTAGAGGTCCGCGCCAGCGATTGCCAGGAGGAGACACCCTCCGAGGGTGATGAAGCGGTGGTTGAGGGCGGCGCGGACGGCGCGTTCGTAAATGGCGGAGACGCGGCGGAGGATAAAGCCGCCGTGATCAAATTCCTCGGACGGACGACCAGCCTTGGGGCGGATGATGAGGGCGGCGAGCGACGGGGTCAGCAGAAGCGCCAGGACCAGGGAGGTCAGAAGGGCCACCGTCATGGTGATCGCCAGCGCCCGGAAGAACACACCGGGCACGCCGCTCAAAAACGCGAGGGGAATAAACACGACGACCGGGGTAAGGGTTGAGCCGGTGAGCGGCAGGAGGATGTCGGACACCGCCGCCTCAATAGCCTCGAGTTTGGGCCGGCCGCTGGCGATGCGGGTGTGAATGGCTTCGACGACGACAATCGCGTCATCAATCACGAGGCCGATCGCCGACGCAATTCCACCCAGCGTCATCAGGTTGAAGGTCATGTGGAAAAGGCGCATCGCCAGAAGCGTCACCAGGACCGTAACGGGAATCACGACGATGGCGACCAGCGTCGATCCCCAGTCCTTCAGAAATACGAAGAGAATGACGACGGAAAGGATTAGGCCGAAAATGATGGCTTCCCAGACGCTGCGGACCGAATCGCGCACCAGGATCGACTGGTCATAGAAAAAGGCCAGCTTCATGTCCGGTGGCAGCTGCGCCCTCAGTTCTGCCAGTTGCTGCTTCAGACCGTTGACGATGTCGACGGTGCTGCCGTCCGGCTGGCTGCGAATCATGATCAGGACGGCGGGGCGGCCATCGGCGGTGACGATGGTGGCGGCTGGCTCCGCGGCGGAAGTGATGGTGGCGAAGTCGCGTATCCTGACCGGGCGGTCGCCATTCATGCCGACGACGAGATCGGCGAGATCGACGGGCCCATGGACACGCCCGTCGACGAGCGTGAGATAAAGGGTGTTGTTTTCCTCGTGCAGGCCGCCGGCGCTCACGAGATTGTTTTTGACCAGAGCGTCCGCGACCTGGGGCAGAGCCAGGTTACTGGCAGCAAGGCGAAGGGGATCGGCGACGATGTGATATTCGGGCTCACGGCTGCCGACAAGATCGACGCGTGCAACGCCTGGTATCCGCAGAAAGCGCGGCTTGATGACGGAATCGGCGGCGACCGTGAGATCGGGGATGTGGCGGGAGGGGCTGGTGAGGCTGATGCCGGCGATCGGGAACACCGAAAAGGTAAGGCGGTAGGCACGTGCATCGACCGAGGCCGGAAGACTGGCGCGGACCTGGGCGAGACGTGCGCGAACTTGCAGCTCGGTGGCCGTCATGTCGACGTTCCAGTTGAAGAATACGTCGACGACGCTGGATCCACGGCCGGTACTGGAACGGACGCTGACTTCGCCAGGGACGTCCTTCATCGCTTCTTCAACGGGCTTGGTGATGGTCGCCATCATGTCATTTGCAGGCATTTCGCCGTTGTCAATCATGATGGTGACGCGGGGAAAGTCGGTTTGTGGAAAAACGCTGGAGGGCATGGACAGGGCGGCGTAGATGCCCGCAAGGCACAGGCCGAGAAGGAGGAAAGCGATACCTTTCCACTGAGAGATGGCTATGGAGCCGATGGAGCGGGGCATGAAGAATCCGATACGGAAGATCAGTCAAGGACTTTTACGCGGGTGGCTTGCGGAAGGCCGTAAGCCCCGGCGGTGACGACGGTGTCGCCTTCTTTGAGGCCTTCAGCGGAAATTTCGACGAGGCCTTTTTCGCGGAGCCCCACTTTGACCTGCTTGTGCGTGGCCTGTTCGCCTTGGAGCGTCGCGATCACCCAATCGCCGTTTTCATCCTGTGCGACTGCCGCTTCGGGAACAGCCAGGACGTCGTCGTGCTGCTGGGCAACGATGCGCACGCGGACCCAAAGGCCGGGGCGAAGATGGGCGTCTGCGGGAAGGTCGACCGTGAGCTGTACGGCGCCGGTTTTAAGATCGACCTGTGGGCTGACCGACGATATTTTGCCTGCGACAACGCCTTCTTCGCCGCTCTCAGGGAAGGGCAGGCTGCCGGCGACGATCTGGGCGTGGAGGTCTTGCGCGTCGGCGGGCAGTTCGTCGACGGGTACGTCCACATCAACCATCAGGCGGTCCATCGCGATGAGCTGGATGAGAGGCCGGGTAGTGTCGACCGCTTCGCCCGGGTTCACGGTGATGGAAACCACCGTCGCGTCCAGCGGGCTCTTAAGCGTCAGAAGGTCCTGCTGGATTTTGGCCGCGGCGAGGGCAGCCGCCGCTTGCGCTTGTTTGGCCTGAGCCTGCGCGACCTCTTCGGGACTGGGGCCGGCCTGGAGCAGGGCGAGCTGCCGCTGGCTCGTGGCGAGGTCGTTTTTCGCTGCCTGAAGGTCCTGTGCGGCTTGCTCGACGCTTTTGGCGCTGGCGCCCTGGTCAGCGGCGAGCTGCTTCAGGCGGTCATACGAGCGCTGAGCGAGGTCGACCGCGCCTTGAGCCTTATCGACGGCGAGCTGTGAGATCTGGACTTGTGCCGGTTTGGGGCCCGCTTTCACCAGGGCCAAGGCGGCTTCGGCTTCATTGAAGGCGGCCTGCGCCTGAGCGGTGCTGGCCTGCGCAAGGCGGTCATCGAGTTGGAGCAGCGGGTCCCCCGTTTTGGCCGTCTGACCTTGCGTGCAGAAGATTTTCGAAACGATGCCGGCGGCCGGCGAAACGAGGGCGGCGGAGCCCGCAGACTCCTTCCCTCGCTGGGGGCGAGGTGCGACCGTGCCCGCGGTGTCGATGTAGCCGTGCAAAGTGGCGCGGGTGATGTGACCGGTGTGTACGGGAATTTCGTTCTTGGTGTTGTCAGGGTCTTCTTCTTCCGGGGGGGCGACTTCCTGGCGTTGACCGAGGGCGGCGATGGTGGATCGGAGCCAGCCCCATTTGGGAGCGGCGGCGGCCACAGCGGGGTTGTGGAAGTACAGGATCCACGCCGCGATTATCACAAGCGTGGCAAGCAAGCCCAGGGCAGGTGCAGTCCAACGTTTCATCTGGCGGGTCCTGTCGCGGCGCGCGACGCTGGTTCGGTGGCGGGTGATAATTGCACGAGGGGAGCGGCTGCGCCCGGTCCTCCCGCGGCGCGCAGGAGTTGAGCGCGGGCGACCGCGGCCTTTTCCTGAAGCTCGAGGGACTTGAGCGTCAGTTGCCGGAGATCCCCTTCCGCCAGAAGCAGGAGAGAGAGGTCGGCATCGCCCGCCTGGAAGGCGTTCTGAGCCTGATCGCGCTGTTGCTGCTGGAGCGGGAGAAGATTCTGCAGCATGTCCGCCTGCGACTCTCGGGCATAAAGATAGGCGCTGTAGGCCGTGCGGACGTTCTGGATGATTTCGGCGCGAAGTTGCTGCAGATCCGCACGTGCTGCCAAACGCTGCGCTTGGATTTTTTTCCGCGCCGCCTGACCAAAATCAAAGAGGGGGAGCGGAACAGTGAGGGCCGGGCCGACGCGCCACGTCGGGTCGTGTTCGGAATGTACGCCCAGCTCCCCGCCGGCGAGCGGCGCGAACGAGGCGGCAGCAAGATCGTCGCCCAGTGCGCGAAGCTCCCATTGCTTGGCCTGCAGTTCCGGGCGATGCTGCAGGGCGCTTTCAATAAAGGCTTCTTCCGGCCCAATGGATTCGGCGATCGGCGCGGCGGGCTCGAGCTTCCACACGATCGGGCCCCCGGGCGCGCCGATGAGGCGGGTGAGATGGAGACGTTCAAGACGAAGTTGCTGGCGGAGGTCCCGTTCGTCCAGTTCGGCCTGACCGAGCTGCGACTGCAGCGTCAGCAACTCCAGCCGGCTCCCTTCGCCGGCATCCAAACGCTTCTGGGAGATGGCAACCATTCGGTGGAAGAGCGCCGTGCGATCCTGGGCGTTCTGAATCTCGGGTTCGAACGACTGCGCCGCAAGATAAGACTCCTCGACCTCCTCCAACACATCGAGCACAACCGTGAGTGCGTCGGCAGCGCTGCCGCGAAGGCGATTGTCGGCAGCGCCGATCTGCCCCGGCTTCTGAAGGAGCGAGAGAATGTCCGCAGCCAGGGAAGCCTCGACCGTTTGCCCGGTGCCAGCCTCCGTGGGAAACCGGAAATCGAGAGCGAGGATGGGGTTGGGCAACAGACGCGCTTGACCCGCCTCGGCCTCCGCAATGCGCACTTTGGCGAGCGCGGACTGGATGCGCGGGTCGTTGCGGAGACAAAGTCTCAGGGCCTGGTCGAACGTAAGGGTGCCATCCGATGGCGGCAGGGCAGAAGGTTCCACCCCGTCGCGGAACACGATGGCGCCCGAGATGCCGGTCAGCCGGGCGGCGTCGACTTCAATCGCAGGACGGTGAGACTGGCAGCTCGCAGCGAGTAGCGCAGTTCCTATCACCCAAGGTACAGCCACGAAAATCTTCATGGCTTGGGGGTTCCGTCCATGCCGTATTCAAGCACCTTGAAGCTGGTAGTGTCGGTGCGGTTTTTGGCGTTGGCCAGAAAGATATGGTGTGTCGCGGTATCCACGGTCATGGTCCGCGCGCCGCGTTCGGTGGTTAAGGTCTGCACGGGAGTCAGTTTGTCGGCTTCCACCTT
>JBEHXY010000020.1:0-20299 GCA_048498455.1 Planctomycetota bacterium
CGTGTTCAAGGTGACGACGGATCCGTATGTGGGGAAGCTGGCGATGCTGCGGATTCTGCAGGGGAAGATGGACAGCAACACGCTGTTTGTGTGCGGGGAAGAGAAAAAGGCGCACAAGACGGGGCACGTGCTGAAGGTGGAGGGACGGGACCATCCGGAGATGACGGCGGTGGCGTATGCGGGGGACATCGTGGCACTGGCAAAGGTGGAAGAGATTCACGTGGACCAGATGGCGCACGATCCCGGGGTGCCAAGTGAGTGGAAGGCGATCGTGCCGAAGTATCCGACGCCGATGTTTTCGCTGGCGATCGAGCCCAAGGCGCGGGGCGACGAGGTGAAAATTTCGGGGGCGCTGCACAAGCTGGCGGAGGAGGATCCGACGTTCACCTTCACGCATGACATGCAGACGCACGAGATGGTGATTCACGGGGTGGGCGAGCTCCACCTGCGGGTGATGCTGGAGAAGATGAAGAACCGGTTCAACCTGGATGTGACGACCAAGCCGCCGCGGATCGCGTACCGGGAGACGATCACGGCGCCGGCCGAGGGGCACTATCGGCACAAGAAGCAGACGGGCGGGGCGGGGCAGTTCGGCGAGGTGTTTTTGCGCGTGGAGCCGCTGGACCGCGGGATGGGCTTTGAGTTCGTCAATGATGTGTTCGGCGGGTCGATTCCGTCGCAGTACATCCCGAGCGTGGAGAAGGGAGTGCACGATGTGCTGGCGGGCGGGGCGATCGCGGGTTATCCGGTGCAGGACATCAAGGTGGTGGTGACTGATGGGAAGCACCACCCGGTGGATTCGAAGGACATCGCGTTTCGCACGGCAGGGAAGTTTGCGCTTAAGGATGCGATCAACAAGGCGCGGCCGGCGCTGCTGGAGCCGGTGGTGGACATGGAGATCACGGTGCCGGAGCGGCACGTGGGGGACATCACGGGGGATTTGAACGGGCGTCGCGGGCGGGTGAACGGGGTGGAGGCGATGACCGGCGGGATGGCGGTGATCCGGGCGACGGCGCCGCTGTCGGAAGTGATGACGTACAACAACCAGTTGCGAAGCGTGACGAGCGGGCAGGGGAGCTTTGTGATGGAGTTCAGCCATTACGATGTGGTGCCGCCGAGTGCGCAGGCGAAGATTGTGGCGGCGTGGAAGCCGGCGGTGGAGGAGGGGTGATTCGGGAATGGGCCACGATGAACACGGATGAACAGAGATGACGGTTGCGATGGTGGGGAACCGCCGATGAACGCCGTTGAACGCCGATTTCCGAGGGCGACGACCAAGGGCTAGCACGGAGGCGCAGAGACGACAGCATGGAGACGACGGAGGGCGCCACCGATGGATCGGAGGGATACAGATGTTTCCCCCCCCCCCGCCACAGGGTGATGGACAATGGAGGGTGGGATTTGTTTATGCCGGTGTGCGTGCAGTGCGGGTATAACCTGCACAAGCTCGAAGCGGAGCGGTGTCCGGAGTGTGGATGGGAGGTGCGGGCACGGGGGGCGGCGGCGTGAGGGTGCGTTTATGATGGGGGGATGAACGGAATGCCGGTACGGCCGAAAAGTGTTGCGGAGTTGGCGGGGGCGATTGGGGAGGCGGCGCAGGCGGGGCTGCAGGTGCGGATGGGGGGATCGGGGTCGATGCCGCTGTCGCGGTTTGAGGAGGGGCGGGGGATACAGGAGATTTCCACGCTGCGGCTGAACCGGATTGTTGAGCATGCGGTGGCGGACATGACGGTGACGGCGGGGGCGGGGATGACACTGGAGGGGCTGCAGCGGGAACTGGCGTGGCGGAGCCAGTGGCTGCCGGTGGATGCACCGGCGATTTGCGAAGGGCCGCGGCGGCCGGGCGGCCGGACGATCGGGGGGATGATCGCGACGAATTCACTCGGGCCATTGCGGGAGATGGAGGCGGGGACGAACGACTGGCGGCGGCTGGTGCTCGGGATGACGTGGATTGATGGGACGGGGCGGGTGGTGCAGGGGGGCGGGCGGACGATGAAGAATGCGGCGGGGTATCAGACGCAGCGGATGATGATCGGGGCGTGTGGGACGCTGGGGGCGATCGCGGAGGTGACGCTGCGGACGAGCGCCCGGCCGGAGGAGGAGGGGGCGGTGGCTTTTTATTGCGACGGTGCGGCGCAGGCGGGGGCGCTGCTGGCGGCGGTGCGGCTGGCGCCGGTGACGCCGGCGTATGTGCAGGTGATCGCGGGGGGGACGTTTGAGAAAAATCCGCTGGGGTTGCCGGCGACGGAGGGGATGGTGGTGATCGTCGGCTTTCTCGATGCACGGGCGGGCGGGGCGGGGTGGCGCGGGCAGGTGGAGGTGGTGCGGAGCCTGCGCGAGGCGGAGGGGATGGAGTCGATGTCGCTGGGGGCGGCGCAGGCGGGGCGGCTGCGGTTGTGGATGGGCAGCGAGCCGGCGGCGGACGCGGGCGCGGCGGGTTTTCGGGTGCATACGTTGAGCAGCGAGGCGTGCGGGCTGGTGGAGCGGCTGGGGAAGTTGCGCGGAAGCTGGGTGGTGGCGGAGGGAGGCGCGGGGGTGGTGCGGGGGATCGCGCCGGAGCGCGAGCTGCGGAGGATCGTGAAGGAGGCGAAGGGGGCGGATGTGGTTCTGACGCAGGGGGCGCGCGCGGGCCTTACCGGGACGGGCGGCGAGATGTTCGCGGCGGTGAAGGGGGCGCTTGATCCGCGGGGGCTGTTTGGTCGCATCGGGCAGGTTTGAGGGGGCAGGCTGGGGGGTATACTTGGATGATGGGTGTTTCGCCGCAGGGATTCTCCAACATGCCGACGGCCGCACCTCCGGGCGTTCTGGTGCGGCCGGGGGAGGTGCGGGGGAGGGATGGCGGGGGGCCGGGCGGTCCGAGGCGATGGTTGCCGCGAGGGCTGGTGGCGAAGGGGTGTTTGCTGCTGGCGCTGGTGGTGATGGGGATGTGGCTGTTTTCGGTGGAGACGGGGTATGTGTTCTTCGATCAAGGGGCGGCCGGGGCTTTTCCGGTGGCGCGGCGGCTTGGGCTCTGGATTAACAAAGGCAGCGTGAACCTGCACATGGATGATTACACGGGGCTGGTGGCGCCGTCCACCGGGTGGAGGCTGGCGGGCGATCGGAACCTTCCCGCCGCAGGGGCCGCGTGGGACATACGGGAGTTGTATTCCTTCGATCATCTGGGCATTTTCATCTACCGAAGCGGGCTGATCGATCGAGCGGGGACAGCCTTCCAGAGAGGAACGACGGTATACGTGGATTTGTGCTACTTTGCAGCCATGCTGATGGTTCCGGTGGTCCTTCGATGGCGCACGGCGTGGAAAATGTGGCGACGGGATGAGCGGGGAGAATGCGTGCACTGTGGGTATGATTTGCGTCAATCTCCGGAGCGTTGTCCGGAGTGCGGGTGGAAGCGGGGTTAGGCGGAAGCAGATGGGGCTGCCGAGGATGGAGGTGCGTATGCGGTGTACGATCGTGGCCCTGTTGCTGATGGCGGCGCCGGCGCTGGGCGCGGCGAATGATGCGGTGCGGACGGTGGAGAACGAGCGGGGGATCACGGTGGAAAACGGGCTGCTGTCGTTTGTGGTGGACAAGAACAGCGGGCAGGTGACGTCGCTCAAGACGAAGGTGCGCGGCACGCCGCTGGAACTGGGGCAGGGGGCCAACACAATTTACATGCATTACGTGGATGCGGGGGAGGATGGCAAGGCGGAGCATCCCTCGCCGATCCAGAAGAACATGATCCGGGTGGCGTCGTCGAGCCCGGAGATGGCCGATGTCATGATTGGAACGATGCCCAAGGCGGGGGTGCCGTTCCATATCGAGTGGCACCTGATCCTGCGGCGTGGGGAGCCGGGGATCTATAGTTACGTGAGCTATCGGCATGGCAAGGGGATGGGGGCGGCGGAGTTTGTGCAGGGCGGGTTTGTGGTGCGCGGCGTGGCGGGACAGACGCTCTTTACGCACTATGTGGAGAACGATGCGACCGCGAAGAAGCCTTACCCGTCGGGCAAGGTGGTCAAGGAAGTGCAGGATACTACCTGGCAGTATGAGGATGGCTTCGTTCAGTCGAAATACGATTATTGCCTGTTTACGGGGTGGGAGCATGTGTTCGGGATGGCGGGAAACCATGGCGTGGGGTTGTGGATGATCGTGCCCTCGTGGGTGGAGTATGGCACGGGCGGGCCGCTGCGGCAGGAGCTGACGGTGCACCAGGGACCGGTGGAGAAGGGCCCGCAGACGAACATCATGCAGTGGATTTTCCAGGGGAAGCATTTCGGGGCGCCGGGGGTGACGGTGAAGGCCGACGAGGAATGGTCGAAGTTTTACGGTCCGATGTTCATTTACATCAACCAGGGGGCGAACGTGGACGCGCTGTGGGCGGATGCAAAGAAGCGTACGGCGGAGGAGGAGGCGAAGTGGCCCTATGCCTTCGTCAAGAACGCGGACTATCCGCTGGTGCGGGGGACGGTGACCGGGCAGGTGAAACTGGCCAGCGGCGGGTCGGTGAAGGATGCCTGGGTGGTGCTCACGATGCCCGGGGAAAATGACTTTGCGATGTCCTCCAAGGGGTACGAATTCTGGACAAAGGCAGACGAGGAAGGTCGATTTTCCATCGGAAAAGTGAGGCCGGGAACGTATCGGCTGCATGTCTCCGGCGGCAATCAATTTGAAGATTACCACCATGATGGCGTGGTGGTGACCGCCGGCGGCAAGACCGAGCTGGGCGCCCTGGAGTGGAAACCGGTCACCCATGGCAAGACCCTCTGGCAGATCGGCGTGGCGGACCGCAGCACCACCGAGTTCAAGCGCGGCGACGACGTGCGGCATTACGACAACTTCACCCGCTATCTGAAAGATTTCCCCGATGATGTGACCTTCACGATCGGCAAAAGCAAGGAAAGCGAGGACTGGAACTTCGGGCAGTGGGCGTGGTACACGAAGCAGCCGTACTGGGCGGTGCTGTTCGATTCGCCGGAAGCGTTGAAAGGAAAGGCGACCCTGACCGTGGGGCTGGCGGCGGCGGATGCGAAGCAGCTGGCGTTGACACTCAACGGCAAGGCGCTCAAAACGCTGGACCTGCAGGTCTCCGGGTCGGCGGTGTATCGGTCGGGAGGCCAGGACTCGTTGCGGCAGGTGTTCTACGTGCCCTTCGATGCGGGGCTGATCCACGCGGGGCGAAACGAACTGCGGCTGGAGTTGCCCGGGACGATTCCCGCGGCGGGCAACGAAAGCAAACGGGCGGTGGACGTGCGGGCGGTGATGTATGATGCGCTCCGCCTGGAGGTGGAACGCGCGCCGTGACGGGCGTTCTTTTTCCATCCAGACGCAGCGAGGCGGAAGGATGCACGAAATTTTCGGGCGAGCCGGGGCTGATGGGATTGTTGTATGTTGATCGGGTTGCTTTCGGACACGCATGACAACGCGGCGACGGCGGCGGCGGGCGTGGCGCTGCTGAAGGCGGCGGGCGCGCAGGCGGTGCTGCATGCGGGAGACCTGGTTTCGCCGGAGATGCTGCAGCATTTCGAGGGGCTGGGGGTGCCCTTCCACCTGGTGCTGGGGAACAACGAGTATGACCCGGCGGCGCTGCGCTCGCGGGCCTCGGCGAACGGTTTGTTTTTTTACCCGGAGGTGGCGGACCTGACCTTCGGGGGCAAGCGCCTGGCGATGACCCATGGCCACGAGGGGGCGCGGCTGGCGGAGTTGATCCGCTGCGGGCGCTACGCCTACGTGGTGCACGGGCACACGCACGTGCGGCGGGACGAAAAGATCGGCGCGACGCGCGTGATCAACCCGGGCGCGCTGCAGCGGGCGCGCGTGAAATCGGTGGCGGTGCTGGACACGGCGGCGGACACGGTGCGCTTCCTGGAGCTGCCCGTGCCAAGTGTCTGAGGGCGGGGTTCGGGGAATTTCTTTCACAATCTGTCATCCGGTTGCGTGCGCGAAGGCGTACGTCAATGGCGAAGCGGCCGGGGCCCTGCCACGCGGTGGGGACCGTCCGAAATGACTCGTGGAGAATGTTTATGCGTACCGTTCGTTTTCTTTCGCCGGTGCTTGCGTGCGCCGCGCTCGTGGCGGCTGCCGGCGCCCTGCAGTTGAGCACACCCGCACACGCGCAGATGGCGGTGATGGAGCAGCCCAAGGACATCATCGACACGGCCACCGGGCCGGGCATGCAGGATGTGACCACCCTCGTGGCGGCGGTGAAGGCGGCGGGGCTTGTCGAAACGCTCAAGGGCAAGGGCCCCTTCACCGTGTTCGCGCCGACGAACGAAGCCTTCGCCAAGCTGCCCAAGGGAACCGTGGAGACGCTGCTCAAACCGGAGAACAAGGACAAGCTGGTGAAGATTCTCACCTACCACGTGGTCTCCGGCGACAACGACGCCAGGGCGGTGATGGGGATGACCTCGGCCAAAAGCGTCGAAGGCGGCGAGCTGAAAATTGCCGCCAAGGACGGCAAGGTGATGGTCGGCAACGACAAGGCCATGGCCACCGTGATCAAGCCCGACATCAAGTGCAGCAACGGCACGATCCACTGGATCGACACCGTGCTGATGCCGGAATGAAGCAGGCGGCGAGTTCTCCTGGGATGGGGCTTGTTCCCAAGCGGGGGCGGCGGTGCGCGAGTGCCGCCGCCCCCTTGGCGCAAATGCGGGTTTGTGGGTGATGGCTGCCGCGATTAGGGTACTGGCGGTTCTTGGGAGGACCTGGTTGCCCGACAGGTCGACAGTTGCGGATTCTTCGCCGGACGATGTGGCGCTGATGCAGGGCGTCGCGTCGGGGGATGCCGCCGCGCTGCGGCAGCTGTACGAGCGTCACGCCCCGCAGGTGCATGGCGTGGCGCTGCGGATGCTGCGGGACGCGGTGGAGGCGGAGCAGTTGCTGATCGACGTGTTTTTTGAGCTGTGGACCGCGCGGGCGCGCTATGACCAGGAACGGGCCCAACCTCTCACCTACATCCTGCGGGTCACGCGCAGCCGGGCCCTCGACCGCCTGCGGAAGCGGCCGGCGCTGGGCGGGGTGGCGCTGGATCCGGCCGCCGGGATGGATGTCGCCGTGGACGATTCGCCGGGCGAAGGGGCCCAGGCGGCGGAACATCAGGAGCTGGTGGCATCGGCGCTGGCGGAGCTGGATCCCGAGCAGCGGCGGGCCATCGAGTGTGCCTACTTCGAGGGGCTTTCGCACACGCAGATCGCCGAGCGGCTCAAGAAGCCGCTGGGGACCGTCAAGTCGCAGATTCGCCTGGGGCTCGAACGGTTGCGCGGCACGCTGCGGCGGACGCTGGGCCGCGAAAGGGGGCAGGCATGACGTGCGATGAACGGGCCGATCTGTTGCTCTTGTATGTCGCCGGGGCCCTGGAGGAAGCGGAGCGCGACGAGTTGCGGCGGCACCTGGCGAGCGGGTGCGTGCGCTGCGCCGCATCCCTGGCTGAAGCGCAGGCGACGTTCGACCAGGTGGGGCTGGGCGTGAAACCCGTGCGGCCGCCCGCGGAGTCGTGGCACCGGCTCGAGACACAGATTGAATTGCGCGAGCAGATGGAGGGCCCCGCGACCGGCGTGCAGACGGTGACGCCGCTGGGGAGCGCGGAACGGAAAGCCCCGCGCGGATCGCCGCTGGCCTGGGCGGCGGCGGCCATCGCGGCGGCGGCGGCGGCCATCGTGCTGGGCGTGATGCTCCAGGGAACGGCCGACAAGCTGGCGGCGTCGAACGTCGCCCTCGCCAGCATCCGCCAGCAATTGACCACCGCCACCGACGATGCCGCCCGCCGCGACAAGCAGCTCGACACCCTGAACACGCGGCTCGTCGATTTGCAGCGGCAGCTGGAATCGACGGCGACCGAGAACCGCCGCACCCTCGTTCAGGTGCAAAGCCTGCAGACCGAGCTCGCCGATGCCGGCAAGCGGATGCAGGGGTTGCTGCGGGCGGACCAGTTCGCGGCCGTCGGCAAGGAGCAGCCGGCGGTGAAGGGCAAGCTGTTTTGGGATCGCGGCGCGGGCCAGTGGACGCTGTTCGCCTCGGGCGTGCAGGCGCCAGCGGCGGGCAAAACCTATGAGCTCTGGATCATCACCGCTGCGGGGCAGAAGCTGGCGGCAGGCACCGCCGTCCCCGATGCGCAGGGGAACCTCGTGATGAACACGGCGCTGCCCGCGAATGTCGGCGAGGTGGCGGCGGCGGCGGTGACCGATGAGCCGGCGCCCGGCGGCCCGGTGCCGCAGGGGTCGGTGCAGATCCTCGCATCGCTCACCGGCGGTTGAGAGGCTGGCGGGTTTTTCGGTCGCGGGTAGGATGGGGGCATGATGGATCCAACCGCGTGGCAGGCATGGTTTGAAGAATTGTGGGCGTTCCGCGAGGAGCGCGTCTACCCCGCCTTTTTCGGTGGGCGGCCGGTGCGGGCGCAGGCGCTGGGCGTGGAGGATTTTGCACGTCTCGGCGTGGAGACGCCCGACCCGCGATTCTTGACGCACATGGTGCTGGAGTTTGGCCCCACGCCACAACGCACGCACACCGTGTATGCGACCTCCGGGATGTCGAACCCGTGGGGCGAAGATCCCGAAACACTGGATCCCAAGGGCTTTTCGGGCCTTGGCTTTGAGTTCACCGTGCACGTGCGCGAACCCGCCGCCTGGGCGGTGCGGCTGCTCAACTGGCTGATGGCGGTGCAGCTGCTGGTGGCGACCGGTCAACTGCAGGGGCAACTGCTCGAGCCGCTGGACTTGATTCCGCTGGGCGGTGCGCTTGGCGGCGCGGCCAGCGAGGGGGGCGGGATCGATCACCTGCTGGTGGTGCCCCCCCCACCGGTGGAAGAGGGCGGATACCCGGCGCGCTTTGCATTGCCCTCGGGGCAGGTCGATGCGCTGCTGCTGCTGGGTATCACCGGGCGGGAAGCGGATTTCCTGCGCTCGCAGGGCGCGGAAGCGCTGCTGGCGCTGCTGCGCCACCGGGAAGTTTTTCCGCTGACCGATGTGGGAAGAGCCAGTGCGCTCTGAAGCATAAAGGTTAAAAAGAATAAAAGAGAAAAAGGCCACCGGGCGAGCGGCAGGCGCGCGATTCCGCACCTTCTTTTATGCTTTTTTTCTTTTTAACTTTTATGCTTTGAACGTGTTTTCAATGCGCGCCACGATCGCCTGCAGCGCCGGTTCGGGCAGAGCCTGAACCGCCCCGTCGACCACGATTTCCCGCTCCAGCGGCACCCAGCTCTTGCAGCCCGCGTACGCGATCGTGTTCGCCAGTCGCACCGGCTCGGACAATGCGAACGCCCGGATGATCACCAGAAACAGCGGCTTTTCCGCCCGATAGTTGAACCGCATGTCGATCAGCGGCTCGTCCCACGGATGCAGATCCCGCAGCTGGTCCATCGCCGCACGCGACGGCACCTCCAGGATGCGCGCCACCTCGCCCAACCCGGTGATCTCCACCTCCGCCGGTTCCGCCGGCAGGGCCCGGATGTCGGCCCGCCTGCCGGGTTTCACCATGTCCGGATTCTGGTGGATGAAGGTGGGATAAAAAAGAAAGCGGCGATGCTCCAGCTCAAACTGGTTGTCCGCTTCGAGAATCCCCCCCTTGCGCAGCAGGATCGCCTGCCGGCCGGCGAGCAGTTCGCGGATCGTGAGGTCCCATTCCTTCAGGGCGATGTGCAAGCTGTTCATGGCGGTTAGTATAGGCCGCATTCCTCGTTGAGAAACCCCACGAGACACCCCCTTGAGAAACCCTCAAAAGAAGCAAGGAGCGGCCATGAGGCGAGCGGCCATCGGGCAGGTTGCGGCAGTGTGCGCAGGCATCATCGGTGGGCTGGCCATGGGGGCGCTGGGGCAATCCTCCACACAACCCGCCACCAAACCGGCCGACCTGCGGACCTGGCTGGTGGATGTCCCTGCCAAGCAGGTGACCGTGACGGTGAGCTATCCCGCCGGCTGGACCACCAAAAAGGATGCTGCCGGCAAGGCCACGGTCTCGCCCCCGGGCGCGGAGGACCTGCAGGCCCCGCCGCGCTGGACCTTCGACGTCAAAACCGACACGCAGAACCACCCGATCGACGAACTGCTCGCCCTTTACGTGAAAGCGGTGCAGGCCAAACAGGGCACCGTCACCGAGTCCAAGCTCATCGACCTGCCGGGGGGAAAGAAGGGGGCGGCGGTCACCTACACCATGATGGCCGGCGACACCTCCATGACCACCCGCAACACCATCGTTCCGCTGGAAAAGGGGCAACTCCTGATCACCGATGAATTTGCCGTCACCAGCGCCTGGAAGGATGTCGAGCCCACCTTTGCCCGCATGTCCGCGGCCGTGACGGCAGGACCCCTGGAAAAGTGACCCGCCGGCGGCCCTGCGGCGCTGTCCCCCCGCAGCCCCCGAAGCGCTTTCGATGGGCCGGCGATTCGCCTAGAATGGTGCGTTTCATCGAAAGACTCTCGAAGGACTTTGCGCGGAGCGACAGTGGCGAATCAGAGTTTTGATCTTGTGGTCATCGGGTCGGGGCCGGGCGGATACGAGGCGGCGGTGCACGCGGCGCAACTGGGCAAAAGCGTGGCCTGCGTGGAAAAGGCGGAACTCGGCGGCATCTGCCTGAACTGGGGCTGCATCCCCACCAAAACCCTCATCCACGACGCCCACCTCTACCACCAGGTCAACAGCGAAGCCGCCGCCTGGGGGCTCGCCGTCGACAAGAACAAGCTGCAGTGGGACAAGATCGTCGGCCGCTCGCGCAGCGTCGCCGGCACGCTCTCCGGCCAGATCGGCTTCCTCTTCAAGAAAAACAAGGTCGCCAGCATCAAGGGCACCGCCTTCGTCAGCAAGGCGGGAGCGGGGGGCAGCACCATCGAGGTGAAAAACGAGAAGGGCGAGCTCACCGACACCCTCACCGCCAAAAACGTCCTCGTCTGCACCGGCGCCCGCAACCGCGAATTGCCCGGTCTCAAGCCCGACGGCAAAAACATCATCACCAGCCGCGAGGCCATGATCCTCAAGGAAATCCCCAAGAAGCTCGTCATCATCGGCGCCGGCGCCATCGGCGTGGAATTCGCCTACATCTACGGCGAGTTCGGCACCGAGATCACCATCATCGAAATGATGGAACGCATCCTCCCGATCGAAGATGAGGAAGTCTCCTCCCGCCTCGAAACCATCTTCAAAAAGCGCGGCATCACCCTCCGCACCAAAACCAAGACCGACAAGCTCGAAGCCACCGACAAGGGCGTCAAGGTCACCATCACCAACATGGCCGACAACAAGCAGGAAACCCTCGAGGCCGACAAAGTCCTCGTCGCCATCGGCGTCACCGGCAACGTCGAAAACCTCTTCGCCCCCGGCGCCACCCCCGAAATCGTCAAAGGCCACATCAAGGTCGGCAAGGATTTCCAGACAAATATCCCCGGCATCTACGCCGCCGGCGACGTCATCGGCCCTCCCTGGCTCGCCCACGTGGCCACCATGGAAGCGAAAATCGCCGTCGAACGCATGTTCGGCGCCACCAAGCGCGAGATGGACTACACGCTGATCCCCGGCTGCACCTACTGTGTGCCGCAGGTCGCCAGCGTCGGCCTCACCGAAAAACAATGCAAAGAGCAGGGGCTCGATTACGAGGTCGGCAAGTGGATGTTCGCCGCCAACGGCAAGGCCTTGGCCATCAACTCCCCCGACGGCTTCGTGAAGCTGATCTTCGACAAAAAGTATGGCGAGTTGCTGGGCGCCCACATGCTGGGCGCGGAAGTCACCGACATGCTCGCGGAGCTCGTGCTCGCCAAGCGGCTCGAGGCCACCAAGGATGAAATCGTCAACACCATCCACGCCCATCCCACCCTTTCCGAAGCGGTCATGGAAGCCGCCGGCCAGGCGGGTGGACACGGAAAGTAAGCCGCGCACGGCCCCCACCGTGCCTCACAAGGTCTTCAGCCAGGACGCGACGCTCGCATGACCATGCCCCCCAATGAATCCGGTGATCCCAAGGGCCCCTGGCTCTACTCCGGGGCCAACCCCGCCCCGGCCACGCCGGCGTATGTCCCGCCCGCCATGACCGGCGCCACGCCCCCGGCCGAGCGCCCCCGTGCCGCCACGCCTGCCGCCCCCGCCGGTTCTGCAGCCCCCCCACCGCCGCCGCCGCGACCCGCCCCCGCGCCCGCCCCCGCGCGTCCCGTCGACAAGAAGCAGGACCCCTCGCTCGCCGGCATCATCGACACCATCGAGGCGATCATCATCGCCCTCATCCTCGCCCTCACCTTCCGCGCCTTCATTGTCGAAGCCTTCGTCATCCCCACCGGCTCCATGGCCCCCACCCTCCTGGGCGCTCACTTCAAGGTCACCTGCCCCAAGTGCGGCTACGAGTTCGACCGCAACGCCGACCTCACCTACCAGTACCGCGGCGGCCCCAATCCCGCCATCGTCGAAGCCGGCGCCCGCGCCGAACTCACCTCCAACGCCGTCGTCCCCGCCGACCAGGACCGCGGCCCCCACATCCATGGCCCCCCCATCTGTCCCAACTGCGGCTACGCCCTCGATTTCAGCGAGATGCCCCAGTCCCTCGGCACCTACCCCGTCGAGCGCGACGATCGCCCCGGCCGCGCCTTCGTCGGCGTCAAGCACGTCCCCTTCGCCTGGGCCAACAACGGCGACCGCATCCTTGTGCTCAAATACCTCTACGCCCTGCTCCCGCCGCAACGCTGGGACGTCATCGTCTTCAAGGAACCCCTCAAGGCCCAGGACAACTACATCAAGCGGCTCATCGGCCTGCCGGGCGAAACCATCGAAATCATCAACGGCGACATCTACGTCGCCCCGCGCGGCGCCGGCCACAGCCCCACCGACCGCGTGATCGCGCGCAAGCCCACCGCCGTCCAGGAAAGCGTCTGGCAGCTCGTCTACGACAACGACTTCTACCCCGTCGATGAAGGCAAGCCCCGCACCTCGCCCCCGGGCATGCCCAACGTCTGGCGCAACCCCTGGTACGGCGAAACCCAGGGCTGGACCCTCGGCGGGCCCGTCCTCACCTTCGATCCCTCCAAGGCCGGCAACGCCAAGCCCGGCTCCCTGCGCTTCCAGCCGCGCGAACCCTATGGCCTCAACACCCTCGGCTACAACAACGACGTCATGGACCTCCTCGGCGGCAACACCGAAACCATCAGCCGCGTCGGCGACCTCCGCGTCGAAACCACCTGGAGCCCCGCCGACGAAAACCCCTCCATCCAGCTCACCGCCGGCCTCCCCGCCAACTGCCTCCGCGTCCGCTGGAGCGCCGGCGGCATCGAACTCTCGCGGCTCAACCAGGGCTCCGGCGACTTCGATCCGCTCACTCCCCGCATCCTCAAAACCCCCTCCGCCCCCGCCCAGGGCAAGGCCTACCACGTCGCCCTCGAAAACGTCGACCGCACCGCCCGCTTGTTCATCGATGGCGATCTCGTCGCCGAGCTGGAAATGCCCTGGACCGCCGCCGACGCCCGCCGCCAGGCCGTCGCCGACCGCGGCCTGCCGCCCGATCAATCCGCACAAGTCATCCGCGTCGAAGTCTCCGGCGCCGCCACCCTCTCCCACCTCAAGGTCTTCCGCGACCTCTATTACACCCAGTCCAGCCACGATTATCCCAACACCGCCAACACCGACCGCCCCCTCACCCTCGGCGAAGACGAGTTCTTCCCCCTCGGCGACAACTCCCGCGAAAGCTCCGACGGCCGCTACTGGAACGACGTCTACCCCGCCCTCGACGACCTCGGCACACGCCGCGGCATCGTGCCCCGCCGCTACCTCCTCGGCAAAGCCTTCTTCGTCTACTGGCCCGCCGGCTTCCGCGCCACCAACAACACCAACGTCCCGTTCTTCTCCTCCCTGCCGCTGGTTCCTGATGCCGGGGACATGCGGCTGATTCGCTGACCCGGAGGCCGGCGATGCGCCACGCCCTTCTCATCGCAGCACTCCTGGCCACCGGCGCCGGCGCCCTCTCCGCCCAGCAGCTCGAACCCGACACCCCCTCCTCCCGCACCCCCCCCGCCGCCACGCGAACGACCACCGCGCGCTCCACCACCGCGACCGCCACCACCTCCGCGCCCGCCACCCGCAAGGCCGTCGACCGTTCCACCCCGCGCGCCGCCCTCGCCGCCTACATTGACGCCCAGCGCGCCGTCAACGCCGCCGCCGTCAACGACCTCGTCACCGTCACCGATGTTCAGAAGCAGCCCTACGTCGATCTGGTCCTGAACTGGATGCTCTGGAGCCATTACCTCGAGCGCGCCGCCGTCCGCAAGTTCGGCCCTGATGAAGGCCGCACCGTCCTGGGAAACCAGCGCACCGCCGAGGAACACTTCACGCTCGACACCCAGCGTCTCAAAGATGCCACCGTTGAATACTCCCCGGATCGCACCACTGCCACGGTCTTCCTCAAGGTCGAACCCCACCGTCCCGAGGGCCTGCAGACCGACCGCTTCTCCTTCCTCGATCGTTACGTGCTGCTCAAGACCCGCGACGGATGGCGCATCGATTTCCTCAACACCTACGACTGCGCCGACCCGCAGAAGGAATCCCTCTACCGCTTTGAGGCCGGCGTCTTCCCGCGCGTCGCCACCGCCATGAAGGAGCTCTCCGACCAGCTCGCCGCCGGCGAGATCACCTCCGCGGCGCAGCTCAAAACCCTCCTCGACGCCCGCATCGAGGCCTCCTACACCGGCGAAAAAAAGAAGTGACCCCTCCCCGCCACAATGTTCTTGACGCCCCGGTCCCTCCGGTCGGAAAATGAACGGCTGAGCTTTCCCACCCCCCGCCATCACGCCCCACACGGAAGGACTACCATGGGCCAGAACACGGTCTGCTGGGTCGACATCCCCGTCACCGACCTCGGTCGGGCCATCACCTTCTACTCCGCCGTCCTCGGTGAACCCGTCAAAAAGGAATCCGGCCACGGCATGGAGTTCGGCCTGCTCCCCCATGCCGATTCCAACGTCTCCGGCTGCCTGACCATCATGAAAGACGCCGCCCCCTCCGCCAACGGCCCGCTCGTCTACCTCTCCGTTGATGGCCGCCTCGATGCCGCCATCGCCGCCGTCGCCCCCAATGGCGGCCGCATCGTGCAGGAGCGCCATCCCCTGGGTCCCTACGGCCACCGCGCCATCATCATGGATACCGAAGGCAACCGCATCGCCCTGCACTCGCAGAAGCCCTGACGCCCCCGGGATCGCACCCGTCCCGCGGCCGCACCGGCCCTACGCCTGCCGCGGCGTCCGGAAATAGGCGATCACAAACAGCACCCCCCAGAAGCAGTCCATCCCCGCCGCGGCCAGCATCAGCGCCGGCGTCCGCCCCACTGCCACCAGCAGCGGCGCGGCGATGACGAACGCGAATTTCTCGACGAAGGTCACCGGCATCAGCGGCCGGTAGCGCACCGGGTCGCCCCCGATCACCAGGAACGCCAGCTGCCATGCAATCACCAGCCCGGCAAAGCCGTAGTAGAACTCCGGATGGGTCACCGCCGGCGGATGGTCGCGCCCATACTGCTGCTCCGTGAAAAACAGCGGAAGCGTCACCAGCAAACCGTAAACGGCTGCAATTCGATAAGACCAGGTCGCAAAACGCATGGGTGCCAAGGGTGCTTCGCCCGCCGCTCGCCGTCAAGCCACGCGCCCGAAAATACCATGCCGAAACGGCGACGCCTCTCCCTGCAACGACAACTTGCGTGCGCCTCGCCCATCGAAACCACGTTCGCACCCCGACGCCGCCCTTGGCATCACCCTTGCACTGGCAGCCGGGGCAGAGATGACCTCGCACTTCCGTTTGCCGGGACCGCCAACCCAACGACGTCGCCCCGGTTGATCTTCAACTTGTCACCGACACCGCTTACCCGCGTTATCAAGGAGTCTGGAATGAGTGCAATGCGAACCACGCTGGCCGTCGCCTTTCTCGCCGCCGGCATGCTGGCCTTCACCGGCTGCGGCGATTCGGGAACCTCCGGCACCTCCGGATCCACGGGATCCACAGGCAGCGGCAGCGGCTCCGCCGACACCGGCACCCCCTCCGGCAGCCGCACCACCGGCGGCGGCGGCTCTTCCGGCAGCGCCGGCGGAACCACCGGCGGCATCGGCACCGGCGCCGCCGGCGCCGCCGGCACCACCTCCGGTTCCACCAGCGGCAGCATGACCACCGGCGGCACCGCCGGCGGATCCGCTGCCGGCACCACCGGCTCGGGCACCGGCACCGGCACCACCGGCGGCACGACCGGCGGCCGCTGATTCCCCTCCTCCCGCCAAACGCGGCGGCGGTGCGCAACGTGGGAGCGCACCGCCGCTTGCTCTTGCGCGCAGCAAAACCACGCCGCTTCACGCGCCGCTTTCAACACCTTCATCATCTCAGGAAAACAGGCCGGAGCCGGATTCGAACCGGCGACAAACGGATTTGCAATCCGCCCCATTAGGCCACTCTGGCATCCGGCCGGGACCCACCACTATAGCCCAAATACCGCCCCCCGGCAACGGAATCTTACCGCCATCACCCCCCCGCCGACCCCGCCCCGGCGCCGCTCACTCCGCCTTCAACTGCACTTCCTGCGGCTCCCCATCCCGCAGCACCGTCATCGTCACCTGGTCCCCCGGACGCACCCGGTCCATCGCCGCCAGCAAATCCGCCCCCGACTTGATCACCCGCCCGTTCACCTTCGTGATCACATCCCCCAGCTGGATCGACCCGTCCGACGCCTGCTGCGGCCCCACCAGCCCCGCCTTCTGCGCCGGCGAGTCCGGCTGCGTCCCCAGGATCGCCAGCCCCTGGATGTTCCGCGGCCCCAGCAGCCGCTGCGAAATGTCGTCCCGAAAATGAATCCCCACCCGCGCCCGCACATAATGCCCCGTCCGAATAATGTCCGGCACCACCCGGTTCGCCGTGTCCACCGGTATCGCAAACCCGATCCCCGACCACGCCCCCGACGGGGCATAAATCGCCGTCGTCACCCCCACCAGCCGCCCCGCCGAATCCAGCAGCGGTCCGCCCGAGTTCCCCGGGTTCACCGCCGCATCCGTCTGGATCACATCCTCAATGTCATTGCCCGCCACCCCCGTGATCGTCCGCCGCAGCGCCGAGATCACCCCGCTCGTCAGCGTCTGGTCCAGCCCGAACGGGTTGCCGATGGCAAACACCGTCTGCCCCACCTGCAGGTCGTTGCTGGTGCCCACCGGTATCGGCACCAGGTGCACCCCCGCCGGCGGATTGATCTTCAGCACTGCCAGGTCATGCTCCGGCGACGTCCCCACGATCGTCGCCGCATAACTCGTCTGGTCATACAAAATCACGTGCGCCGATGACGAATTCTGGATCACGTGAAAGTTCGTCACCACAAAACCCGTCTCGTCCCAGATGAACCCCGACCCCGATCCCTGCGGCACCTCGCGCACCGTGCGATTGAACGGGTTGATGCTCCGCGTCTCGGTCGTGATGAATGCCACCGACGGCGAGGCCGCCTTGAACACCGCGATCGTCGACTTCTCCGAGTCCATCAGGTCGCCGCGCGGCGTGATCGGCCGCGGATTCCCGTTGGGCCCGTAAAAATAGCCCCGCACCAGCGGCCACGCATAAAACAGCAGCGTCACCCCCAGCAGCGCCGTCAGCACGGTCATCATGCAGCCCAGCCGGCGGATGTGGCGAAGTTCTGGCGATGGGTTCATAAACAGGTCCGCGAGTCCGTAAGCGTTTCAAAAGAACAGTTATTGTACGGTTCCCGCCGCATTTTCGATTCTGCAAATTTCGATTATGGTGCCCACGCCTTGCACCTCCGGAGATTCCCCCATGATCCCCCAGCGCTTGTCCACCGCCTTGTTTCTCTCGATGGCGCTTGCCGCCTGCACCGCCGCCGATCCGGGCCCCGGCGCTCCCTTTACCGAGCTCGGCGATCGCCTCATGGATGCCCACCAGCCCGAAAAAGCCGAGGCCGCCTACCGTGACGCCCTGCGCCGCGAACCCCGGAACGCCGCCGCCGCCGTGGGCATCGCCCGGGCGCTGGGCGACCAGAAAAAGTTCCCCGAGGAACTCGCCGCCGCGCGCGAAGCCGCCGCCCGCTTCCCCAACAATCCCGCCGCCCACTTCACCCTGGCCTATGCGCTGGGCGACAACGGCAAGCCGCAGGAAGCCATCTCCGCTTTCCAAAGAGTCGTCCAGCTCGATCCCGCCTATCCCCACGTCCATGCGCAATTGTCCTGGACCTATCTGCAGATGGGCGAGCCCGCCAAGGCCGTCGACGAAGCCCGCGCCGAAGTCGCCGCCGACCCCCGCTACGCCTTCGGCTACAAGCAGCTCGGCGATGCCCTGAGCGCCAATGGCAAGTCTGAGGAGTCCCTGCCCGCCTACGAAAAAGCCGCCGAGCTCGATCCGCTCGATCCCTGGGCGCTCAAGAGCATCAGCGACCGCTACAACGCCCTCGACCGTTACGCCGATGCGGTCCGCACGCTTGAACGCGCCCTCGCCCGTTTTCCCGGCAACCGCACGCTCACCCTCGACTACGCCACCGCGCTGCAGAAGGTCGGGCGCGGCGCGGAAGCCCACGCGGCCCTCGTCCGCGCCGAAGCCATGGCCCGCGCCGACGCCGCCAAAGACCCGCGCGATGTCGCCGCCCAGAACGCCATCGGCGTCGCCCTGGAATATCAGGACAAATTCGATGAGGCCCGCCAGGCGTACGAAAAAGTCCTCCAGATGCCCGACCTCTTCGCGGACGACCGCGCGCTGGCCTATGGCAACATCGCCAACGTCCTCATGAAGCAGGGCCGGTACGCCCAGGCCGCCGACTACCGCCGCCGCGACTACGAAGTCAGCAAGCAGCCCGCCGACCTGCGCCTCTGGGGTGTCGCCGAATTCTGCGCCGGCGACGACGCCCAGGCCCTCTCCCTGCTCGATCGCTCCACCCGGGAACTCGGCCCCGAAACCCTCAGCGGCCGCTATGCCGCGATCTACACGCACCTGCTCGCCCTGAAAGCCGGCGACAAGGATCTTGCCGCCCGGGCCCTCGCCATCGCCGCCGGATTCCCGGAAAACGAGTGGCCCGCGCCGGCCGTCGCTTACCTGCAGGGCAAGCTTTCCGCCGATGCCGTCCTCGCCCGCGCCACCGATGATGACAAGCGCACCGAGGCCCACGCCTTCATCGGCTTCCGCCGCGTCTTCACCGGCGACTCCGGCGGCATCGAAGACCTGCGCTGGACCGCCGACCACGGCGTGCCCTACTTCATCGAAACCGATATGGCCCGCGGCTACCTCGCCCGCGCGCGGTGACCCGGCTCACTCCGCCGGCGCCGCGCACCACGCCCGCCACGCCTCCCGGTACGCCGCTTCGATGTGCCGCGCATGCCGCGCGGCATCCGTCAGTGGCGAGCGTTCCAGCTCCTCCCGCAGGCGCGGCCGCAGCGCCGCCAGTGCCGCCCCATCGCGCGCCAGCCCCACCGCCAGTTCCACGTACCGCGCTTCATCGGCCGCGATCCACTCCTTCCGCCCCACCGCCGTCAGCAGGCTCGCCCCCACCCGCGAATGGTGCGTCTCTCCCGCGCGGGTCACCACCGGCACGCCCATCGCCAGGGCTTCGCATGTCGTCGTCGTGCCGGTGTAGGGGAACGTGTCGAGCGCCACATCCATGGCGTTGTAGAGCGCCAGGTGCGCGGTGTTGTCGGGCATGTGGCCGCGCATGGTCAGCCGCTCGGGCGCGATGCCCTGGGCCGCGAATTGCGAGTGAATCCGCTCCTGAACCCGCGCATCGTCCAGCGCCGCAGACTTCAGCAGCAGCCGCGACCCCCCCACCGCGCGGAGCACCTTCGCCCAGGTCGCAACGTGCGCTTCGGTCAGCTTCACCAGCGTGTTGAACGACCCGAACGTCACATGTCCCAACGCAACCGACGGCGGCGCCGCCAGTGCCGGCAGGTTCCGCGGCATGCCAAAGCACACGAAGGGCGCCGGCACGCGAAGCAGCTTCTCCGTGTGCTCCGCATCGCTCGCCCCCGGCGGATCCGCCACCGCATCGGTGATGCGATAATCCATCGCCGGCAAACCGGTGGTGCCCGGATAACCGAGGTAGGTCACCTGCACCGGCGCCGGACGCTGCGCGAAAACCAGCAGCCGGTCGTCGGCCGTGTGCCCGCTCAAATCCACCAGCACGTCGATGCGGTCTTCGCGGATCAGGGCCGCCGCCGCCTCATCGGAAAGCTTCACGATATCGCGCCAGTGCCCCGCCGCCTTGCGCAGCTGCGCCGTCACCGCATCGGCATGGTGATGGTTGTAGTAGCAGAAGGTCTCCACCTGCGCCGGATCGTGATGGGCCAGCAGCGGCTCGAAAAAGCGCGCCACGGCGTGGTTTCGAAAATCCGCCGACACGTACCCG
>JBEHXY010000021.1:0-19986 GCA_048498455.1 Planctomycetota bacterium
CCGGCAGATCGACGGCAGCGTGACGCGGCAGCATGCGGGGACCGGGCTGGGGCTGACGATCGCGCGGGAACTGGCGAGCATGCTGGGGGCGCGGATCGAGCTGGTGAGCGCGGTGGGCAAGGGAGCGACGTTCGCGCTGGTGATGCCGGTGGCGCGGGGGTGAGCGGGGGAGGGGGCGGAGACAAGGAGACAAGGAGACAAGGAGAGGGGGAGGGCTGACAAGCCGGGGCAGGGGCACCATCGTTTTTCGTTACGCTTCGGCGAGCAGATTGTTCAGGTCTAACGGGTGGGTGTGCATGGCGAGGGTGCCGTCGGGGGTGCGGGGCCATTGGTCCCGGGGGCGGTCCCAGTAGAGCTCCACGCCGTTGCCGTCGGGGTCGTGGAGGTAGAGAGCCTCGCTGACGCCGTGGTCGGCGGCGCCGGTGAGGGTGATGTGGGCGTTGAGGAGGCGGCGGAGGGCGTCGGCGAGGGCGGCGCGGGTGGGGTAGAGGATGGCGAGGTGATAGAGGCCTGTGGTTCCGGGCGCGGGGGGCAGGCCGCCCCTGCTTTCCCAGGTGTTCAAGCCGATGTGGTGGTGATAGCCGCCGGCGGAGATGAAGACGGCGTCCTGCCCATAGCCCTGGGTAACCTCGAAGCCGAGGACATCGCGGTAGAACTGAAGGGAGCGTTCGAGGTTGGCGACCTTGAGGTGCACATGGCCGATGCGGACCTCGGGGTGGATGGGGTCGGTCGGCATGGGTTCGCGCTCCGGGTGGGGGGGCAGGGCCGGGGGGGCTTGGGGTGATGATAGCGATGTCAGGGTGCGAAGGAAGCATTGCCCGCGGCGTCGCGGACGCTGGACTTCGGGGGTTTTGGGCGTGTGGGTTGGGGGTTCGCGAGTCTGGTGGAGTTGTGATACAACGCCGGGCTATGGCGGACCGGCGCGTACAGGGACGGGTGGGGCGGGGGGTGGTGATGGGGGTTTTGTTGCTCGTTGCGCTGCTGGTGCGGGGGGTTCGGGCGTGGCAGGAACCGGTGGTGAATCCGGACACGATCCGGTTTATCGACCAGGCGCAGATGCTGCGGGTGGATGTGATCAAGGCGGTGCGCGGGGAGGTGTACCATCCGCTCCATTCGGCGGCGGGGTTGGCGGTGCATGGGGTCATCGGGCGGTGGTTTGCGGACGACCGGCACGCGTGGCTGGTGTCGATGCAGGCGGTGGGGGTGATTTGCGGGGCGATCGTGGCGCTGCAGATCGTGGCGCTGTCACGGCTGCTGGGGGCAACGTTCTGGGCCGGGGTGGGGGCGGGGTTCGTGTGGACGGTGGGGCGGCGGACGTCGGCGTTCGGGGCGGATGGGCTCTCGGACATGCTGTTCCTGGTGCTGTTCACGGCCGCGATGACCGTGGGCATCCGGGCGATGCGCGGGCTGGCGGGGCGGATGCGCGGGGGCCACCTGGCGGGATTTGCGGCGGCGGGGGTGCTGTCGGGGCTCGCTTATTTGACGCGCCCGGAGGGGCTGGGAGCAGTCGTGATTCTGGGGATCACGGTCGTGCTGCTGGCGTTGCCGCGGCCGCGGGCGGGGTTGTCCGCGCGGCCTGCGGGGGGCCTTGCGGGGTGGCTGATGGGGCGGGAGTTCAAGCTGTTTCCGCGGCGGCGGGCGGGGGCGGGCGCGGCGATCGTCGCGGTGGGGTCGATGGTCGTCGGGGCGATGCTGCCGGCGATGCCTTACATGGCGGCAATCGGGACCCTGACGCACAAGGTGCCGGTGGCGAAGGAAGGGGGTGTGGCGGCGGCGGGCATGGTGACGCTGGGGGCGTTTCTGAACGGCGGGCGGGTGGTGATGGAACTGTGGGAGACGTTTGGATTCGCGCCCTGGCTCGTGTTGCTGCTGGCGCTGCCGCTGCGGATGCGGTTGTGGGGGCGTCCGCGGGTGCGGCTGCTGGTGGTGGTGTGGATCGCGGTCTGGACCGGGGTGATGTTCTGGGTGCTGGCGTGGAAGGGGTACCTGGACGGGCGGCACACGCTGGCGCTGCAGGTGTTGTTGCACGCGGTGCTGGCGCTGGCGTTCGGGGTGTGGGCGACGGGGATGCGGTGCCTGGTGATGCAACTCCGTGCGCGGACGGACGCACCGCGGTGGACGCGGTGGGGGGGCTGGGGTGACGGGGTGCTGGCGCTGGTGGTGGTGCTGGCGGGGCTACCCGGGATGATCCGGTTCAGTACGCCGCCGCTGAACGATCAGTATTACGTGCGGGAGGCGGCGGGCTGGATTGAGCACAACGTGAAGCCGGGGGTGGTGGTGTGCGACAGCGAATTGCGGATCGGGTATTACTCGGGGCATCCGTACCGGTTGTGGGAGGGGCCGAAGGCGGATCCGCGGCTGGGGGAACTGGCGCAAGCGCGGGGGGCGGTGCCGGGGAAGCCGGGGCGAGCGGTGCTGGCGGGGTGGATATTCCGGCCGGGGAACGGGGAGGCGGTGCTGGAGCGAGTGGGGCCCTATGAAAAGGTGATGGAGTTTCGGTCGTATGGGGCGGCCCATGGGGATGTGCTGGTGCTGTATGCGTTGCCGGAGGACCAGGTGTTGCGGGAGCGCGTGAGGGCGACAAGCGGTGCGGCGACGGGCGTTGCGCCGGCGGCGACGGGGCTGGCGACGATGCGGGGAGCGCCGTGATGAAGGTGTGGAAGCACAACCGTCCCAAGCCGGTGGTAGGGATTGCCGGGGGCATTGGGTCGGGAAAATCGACGGTGGCGCGGCAATTTGGGGAATTGGGGTTTGTGGTGGTGGATGCCGACGCCTTGGCGCATGAGGTGTTGCAGACGGCCGAGGTGAAGGCGGCGCTGCGGGCATGGCTGGGCGAGGGGGTATTTGCAGCGGATGGGTCGGTGGTGCGCAAGGCGGTCGCGAAGCTGGTGTTTTCGAGTCCGGAGCAGATATCTCAATTGAATGGATTGATACATCCGCGCGTGGGAGCGCTGCGGCAGCAGATGACCGCGGAGGCGATGGGGCGGCCGGAGGTGCGGGGGGTCATCTGGGACATCCCGCTGCTCTTTGAGATCGGGCTGGAGAAGGAATGCGACGCGGTGGTATTTGTGGCGGCGCCGCTGGAAGTGCGGCAGGAGCGGCTTCGCGAAAAACGGGGTTGGGGGCCTGAGGAACTGGTTCGGCGAGAAAAATTACAAATTCCGCTGGACAAAAAGGCAGAGGTAGCGGATTATTGTGTAGATAACAGCGGGAACGAGGCACACAGCCTTCCCCAGATCCTGCGAGTCCTTTCCCAGCTATTTGCGACCTCGGTTGACTGACCTTCGGGAAGTGCTCGTCCATTCCAGCCTTACTGGGAATAATTCCAGGCACCGCAACGACGGTGGAGGCGCGAAGCTGCGGGGGGCAGCGGCAAGCGCGAGGCGGGACCAGCAACAGTTGGCATAAGTTGTGCTGACATACAACAGATGGCCGGTTTGACCGGTTTTCCCCCTACCTTCGGACACAATCAAAGAACAGCTATTCCACACGTAATGAAGAGGCCACGCCTGTGAGGGCATGGCCAGAGAGAAGCACAGGCATGGCGGGCGCGTCGAGAGGCGTGGCCGCTGCTGCCGAAGCGCGAGAGTCGGTCAATGGTTCCGACGCCGCGCCACCGCAAGAGAGGACACACCGTCATGGCACGGACCACCCGCGGCCGCAAGCCGGCCCAGCATACCCCGACCAACGCACCCGCCCCCGCCGCACGCGAGGATTCCCAGCAGCCGGAAGATGCGGGCCTGGATCAGAACACCGCCACCGCCGTGGCCCCGCCGGAGGCCGCTCCTGAGACCGTCGCTGCGGCAGGCCCGTCGCAGGAAACCGCCACCGATGGCGACGACGGCGCACGCGGCGAGCGTCGCCAGGGCAAGGGCGGGAAGGAGCGCCAGGGCGAGCGCGGGGCCGAGGAGGGCGACGAGGGGGATGCCCAGCAGGCGCGGCGTCCGAACAACCAGATCGTCGGCCAACCGCCGGCGCCCGCCGGGGAGATGGTGATCGGCAAGGCGATCAACTCCGCGGGCATGGTGGATGACGACGTCGATGAGGCCTATGACGCCGAGACGCATCAGAAATATGAGCAGGTCAAGCGCAGCGAGCTGCACCTGGTGGACCTGCAGCGGATGAGCGTGCAGGAGCTCCACGAGATCTGCAAGAAGGAGGGGATTGAGGACTACATCGGCCTGAAGAAGCAGGACCTGATCTTCAAGATCCTCAAGAAGCGGATCCAGGACAACGGGCTGATGGTGGGCGAGGGGGTGCTGGAGATTCTGCCGGACGGCTTCGGCTTCCTCCGCAGCCCGGAGTACAACTATTTGCCATGCCCGGACGACATTTACGTCAGTCCGTCGCAGATTCGGCGGTTCGGCCTCAAGAGCGGCTGCATCATCACGGGCCAGATTCGTCCGCCCAAGGAAAACGAAAAGTATTTCGCCCTGCTGCGGGTGGAGGCGATCAACTTCGAAGAGCCGTCGCTGCTGACGGAGAAGGTGAACTTCGAGGATTTGACGCCGCTGCACCCGACCAAGCGGCTGTTCCTGGAGACCGGCCCGGTCGAAGTGAACATGCGGATCGTGGACATCGTGACGCCGATCGGGAAGGGTCAGCGCATGCTGATCGTGGCCCCGCCGCGCACGGGCAAGACGGTGCTTTTGCAGAAGATCGCGAACTCGATCTCGCACAACCATCCGGAATGCTATTTGATGATCCTGCTGATCGACGAGCGTCCGGAAGAAGTGACGGAAATGCAGCGCTCGACCAAGGCGGAAGTGGTGAGCTCGACGTTTGACGAGCCGGCCAGCCGCCACGTGCAGGTCGCGGAAATGGTCATCGAAAAGGCCAAGCGACTGGTGGAATACGGGCGCGACGTGGTGATCCTGCTGGATTCGATCACCCGGTTGGCCCGCGCCTACAACACCGAAGTTCCGCACTCGGGCAAGATCCTCACCGGCGGCGTGGACGCCAACGCCCTGCAGAAGCCCAAACGCTTCTTCGGCGCCGCCCGCAACATCGAAGAGGGCGGCTCGCTGACGATCATCGGCACCGCCCTGGTCGACACCGGCTCAAAGATGGACGAAGTGATCTTCGAAGAGTTCAAGGGCACCGGTAATTCCGAACTGCACCTGGACCGGCGGCTGGTGGAACGGCGGACCTATCCGGCCATCAACGTGTCGATGTCCGGCACCCGTAAGGAAGAGCTGCTGCTGGACCCGAAGGAACTGGAGCTGGTGTATCGCCTGCGCAAGGTGCTTTCGGACATGAACCCGATCGAAGCGGTCGAGCTGCTGAAGAACCGCCTGGAAAAGAAGGGCACGAACCGCGAGTTCCTGCTGACGATGAACCTGGCGTAAAGGACGGTTCATCCGTTGCCATGCTAAACCCAAGCCCGGACCGGCAGGTCCGGGCTTTTTTGTTGCGCGGGGGAATCACTCGCCGGCGGGCCAGGGAAGGCGGTGGAGGCGGCGGAGCAGCAACAGGGAGAGGGCGGTGGCCAGCAATGCTTCGAGGACCAGGGCGGGCCAGAAAAGGCCCGCTTTCCAGGCCAGCCAGCCGCAGCCGGAGAGGGCGAATGAGCCCATCATGGCGACCAGGACCGTCAGCCCCCTGTTGGCGGCCCGGGCGCCGTCGCTGGGAACGGAGAAGGGGACGGCGGCAGCGTTGCGATGGGGAAGGATGCCAAACAGGGGCATCGCAATCAGCCCCGGCAGCAGCAGGAGCAGCTCCGGGGAACGGGGTCGGAGGGCGAAGGCCACGCCGGCGAACAGGAGAAACACGGGCAGCGCGACCAGCAGCAGCACGGCCCGGCGGGCGCCGGTGCAGATGCGTCCCGGGCCGCTGATCGGGGCGATGCGGAAGAGGTCCGAGGCCTGCCACTGCTGGGAATATTGCAGGGTCAGGAGGGTGAGCATCGGGGCAATGGTGAGGTAGGCTCCGGCGAAGATCAGGGGAAACTGGTCGTTGTTGTGGCGGTTGGTGAAAAGCATGAAGAAGGGGATCATGAGCATTGGGGCGATGGTGGGATAGACGCGGAGCTTGGTGTCGCGGTCGCGGGCCAGATAGGCGGCGGTCAGCAGAAAAGAGCCGCGGATGACCGGGTCGCGGAGCGTCCAGGAGAGCGGCGGAAGCAGGGTGAGGCGCTGCAGCCAGCGGCGGGCGGGCCTTCTGCCGGAGCGCGGGGCGGCGGATTCGGAAAGCTTCTGCAGCCCCTCGCCATAGCTTTGGGCAAGCTCGCTGAAGGCCGCCCAGGCCAATATGGCGGTGACCACAACGCCGGCGCCGGCGAACCACCAGGAGGTGACAGCCCCCGAGCCGGCGAGGGCGTCATCGATGCCGGCGAACCACGCCGGCGGCAGCAGCAGCATCCAGGGGGCGGCGCCGGGAGCGCGGGCGGTGGCGAGAAACGCCAGCAGCGTGGGCATCGCCTGGCTGGCGCCGACGGCGGCCACCGTGACGAGGACCTGGGCGAAGGTCATGACGTTGTCGAGTTTCTCGCGCCCGAACCACTGCAGGCAGAGGTGATAGCCCAGGACCACGACGCTGATGCAGAAGAGCGCTTCCAGCGTGGTGGAAAGGGCGTGCACCGGAACAAAGCGCCAGGAGCCATCGGCCGCGTGCAGCCCCACGTAAAAACCGACGACGTTGAAAGCGAAAGCGATCCACAGGGAAACCTCGAGCAGCACCCGGACCTTGGCCCAGAGCAGCATGCGCGCGGTGATCGGCCGTGAGAGGAGGATGTCGCCCTCCTCCTTGTTGAACAGCAGTTCGCCGGAGGAGGAGGCGATGAACAGCGCGAGGAACACGAGCACCAGCATGTGGAGGTAAAGGGCGATGGTGAGCGTGGGCTGGTGGATCAGGGCGGTGGAAAGCGATCCAAAGACGGCGTAAAAGACCAGCGTGAGGGCGAGCTTGCGGACGATGGTGGTGGGGGCCCCGGATTTTTGCAGACCCCGGGAGGAACGCCCGCGCAGGAAAAGCGTGAGGAAGAGCCGGTGCAGCGTGGCCGCGGGGGAGGGCGCCCGGGGAGAGCTCGCGCTGGAGGTGCGGGGGCGGGCCGGATCACGATTCATCGGCGGGCGGCCCTTGCGTGAAGGTTTTGGCGAAGGACTGGGCACGCTGTTCCAGCTGGTCGCCGCCGGTAAGCCGCGTGAAGAGCTTTTCAAGCGTGCCGGCGTTGTTTTCGGCGACCAGCGCTTCCGGGGCGCCATCGCGCAGGAGCTTGCCCTGGTCGATGATGATGACCCGGTGGCAGACGCGCTCGACGACGTCGAGGATGTGAGAGCTGTAGAGAATTGTTTTGCCCTCCTGGGCGAGCGTCTGCAGCAGGGCCTTGAAGCCGGCGGCGGCATTGGCATCGAGGCCGTCCAGGGGCTCATCAAAGAAAACCACCGGCGGGTTGTGCAGGAGGGCCGCCGTGATGGCGACCTTGCGGCGCATCCCCTTGGAATAGGCCCCCAGGAGTTTTTCGGTCAGGGTGTCGAAGCTGAGATCGAAGAAGGTGATGAACTGCTCGATGCGCTGGCGGGCGGCGCCCGCGGGAATCGCATACAGGGCGGCGATCATCTCCAGGTATTCCAGCCCGGTGAGCGATTCGAAAACGGCCGCCGATTCGGGCACGAAGCCGATGCGCCGTTTGACCTCCAGCGGCTGGGTGGCCAGGTCGAAGCCGCACAGGCGGGCGGACCCCGCGGTGGGGGCGAGCATGCCCGAGAGCATCTTGAGGGTGGTCGATTTCCCCGCGCCGTTGGGGCCAAGGAACCCCACAATCTGGCCCGGGGGGATGGCAAAAGAGAGCGAATCGACGGCGAGTTGGCTGCCGAAGCGCTTGGTGAGCTGGTCGGCGACGATCGCGGGCGATGAAAGGGGGGAATTCTCCACGGGCTTACTGTAGCGGCAGCCGCGGCGGGGCACCAACCGCCGGGGCAAAAGGGAAGCCCGGAATTCCCGTGAACTTTCTGGGGGGTTGGCGATCTAAAGCGGGGAAGGGTCTTCTGGTTTGTCTCTTGAGGTGTGCGATGCTTCGGATGCGGCAAGCGGTCTTGGCGGTGGCGGTGGCGGCGGCGTGTGCGGCGGGGGCACGGCGGGCGGCCGCCGACGGCCTGATCGTGATTCCCGAATCGCCCGTGACCGTGCGCGGCCATTTCTCCTTCGCGCCCCTCGAGGTGAACTACCACCGCGTGGAATGCAAAATTGACGAACAGGTCGCGGTCACCAGCGTCGACCAGGAATTCTACAACCCCAACAACGCCCGCCTGGAAGGGGACTACATCTTCCCCATCCCGCTGAACGCGCAGATCGACAAGTTCAGCATGGACATCGACGGCAAGACCATGGACGCGGAACTGCTGCCGGCGGACAAGGCACGCGGCATTTACGAGGAGATCGTGCGCAAGAGCAAGGATCCGGCGCTGCTGGAATATGCGGGGCGGGCGATGTTCCGCGTGCACATTTTTCCGATCGAGCCCAACAGCCGCAAGCGGATCCAGCTCAAATACACCGAGCTGCTCAAGCAGGACAACGGGCTGCTGGATTACCACTACACCCTCAACACCGAGAAGTATTCCAGCAAGCCGCTGCACAATCTGAGCATGAAGGTGACCATCAACGGCAGCACGCCGATCACCACGCTCTATTCGCCCACGCACGATGTCGACACCAGCAAGCATGGCGAGAACGAGGCCGTGGTCGGCTTTGAGGCCAAGGACGTGCGCCCGGACACCGACTTCCATCTGTACATCGGGCACAAGGCCGCCGCCGTGGGCATCAACCTCGTGACCTATCGGCCGGACAAGGACAAGGAGGGGTACTTCGCCCTGCTGGCGTCGCCCGGCATCACCAAGGATGTGCCGGCGTTGCCCAAGGACGTGGTCTTCGTGATGGACACCTCGGGCTCCATGAGCGGGGCGAAGATTGAACAGGCGCGCAAGGCCCTGAAGTACTGCGTGGACACGTTGAATCCCGCGGACCATTTTGACGTGGTCCGTTTCAGCACCGAGGCCGAGCCGTTGTTCAACGGCCTCAAAGACGCCAGCGCGGACAACCGCAAAAAAGCGGGCGATTTCGCCGGCGACCTGCGGGCCGCCGGGGGCACGGCCATCGACGATGCCCTCACCACCGCGCTGCAGGAGGTCAACAGCGGCAAGGCCGGCTCCGTGAAGATGGTCGTGTTCATGACCGACGGTCAGCCCACCATCGGCGAGCAGGACCCCGACCGCATCCTGGCCCATGCAAAGCCTTCGGCATCGGGCGTGCGCGTGTTTTCCTTCGGCGTGGGGACCGATGTGAATACCAAGCTGCTCGATGTGATGGCCGCCCAGTCGCGCGGCTTCTCGCAGTATGTGCTGCCCAACGAAAACCTCGAGCTCTCCATGAGCAACTTCTGGGGCAAGGTGCAGGACCCCGTGCTCGCCGGCCTCAAGCTGGACACCGGCGACGTTTCGCTCTCGAAGGTGTACCCCAGGGAACTGCCCGACCTGTTCAAGGGCGACCAGCTCGTGGTCTTCGGCACCTACACCAGAAGCGGCAAGGGAGCCGTGACCATCACCGGCACGGCCAACGGCAAGGAGCAGAAGTTCGCGCAGGATGTCGAGTTCGCCGACTCGACCGATTCCAGCAAGGACTGGATCGCCAAACTCTGGGCGACCCGCCGCGTCGGCTATCTGCTCGACGAAATCCGGCTGCACGGCGAAAGCAAGGAAGTGAAGGACGAAGTGGTGGAGCTGGCCCGGCGCTGGGGCGTGGTGACGCCCTACACCGCGATGCTGATCATCGAGGACGAACAGCGGCGCAACGTGCCCATGGCCACCCGCAGCTTGCGCGAGATGGAGATGGACCCGACCGCCCGAACCAACGCCGGCGTGGCCACCGACAGCCTGCGCCGCGGCGTGCAGACCGGCGGCCAGGCCGTCGCCAACAGCGTCAACACCAATGACTACAAGTCCGCGGGAAATCTGCAGCAGTCCAACGCCGCCGCGGCGCAGACCGCCGACCGTTCCAAGTTCTCCGACCAGCGCGAAGCGGCCCTGGCGCGCGCTCCCGATGCCCCCTCGGCGGGTATGGGAAGCGCTGATGGGGGCAGCGGATTCGGCGGGGGCGGATTTGCCGGGGCGCGCGGCGGACGCGGCGGCGGCGGTGGCGGGGGCGGGGGCCGTGTCGTGGCCGGAAACATCGGACCCGCGGCCGCCCCGGCGGTGACCCCTGCCGAAATGAACCTCGGCACGCAATCGCAAAATGGCTGGCAGGCGGCCACGCAGCCCCAGGCCAAGGACATGGGCTACCGCGTCGTCACCAATTACGCCCAGCAATCGCGCGTCGTGAACAACCGCTCCTTCTTCCTCAACGGCAACCAGTGGACCGACGCCACCGTGCAAAACAACAAGGACGCCAAGCACGTGAAGGTGATCTTCGGTTCCGCGGACTACTTCGACCTGCTCAAAAAGTATGCGGACGCCGCCAGCTATTTCTCCCTCGGCAGCAACATCACCGTGGAACTCGGCGGCACGGTCTATGACATCGTCGAGGAAACGCCGGCGCAGAAATAAACCCGCTTGGGAAGCCGTCCGCGCGCCCGCGCCTGCTGGGCGCGCACCGGCACGCCGGGTATTCTGCAATCCATGGTGACCATCGCGATCCAACATGTGACCAAGCGGTTTCCAGCGGCGGCGGGCGGAAGCACCGCAGGGGGGCAGGGCACCGTCGCCGTCGATGACGTGTCACTGTCGATTCCCTCGGGCAATCTCTATTTTCTGCTGGGGCCTTCCGGCTGCGGGAAAACCACGCTCCTGCGCATGATCGCCGGATTCATCCTGCCCTCCGACGGGCGTATCGCCTTCGACGGCAAGGACATGACCTACGTGCCCCCGTATCAACGTGACACCGGCATGGTGTTTCAAAGCTACGCCCTCTGGCCTCACATGACCATCGGCGACAACGTCGGCTTCGGTCTCGATGTCCGCAAGATCAAGGGCGCGGAACGCACCAAGCGCATCAACGAAGCCCTTGAGCTCGTGCAGATGGGCCACCTGCGCGACCGCAAGCCCAACCAGCTCTCCGGCGGCCAGCAGCAGCGCGTGGCCCTGGCCCGCGCCCTGGCGTTTCGGCCCCAGTGCCTGCTGCTCGATGAGCCCCTCAGCAACCTCGACGCCAAGCTGCGACTCGACATGCGCACGGAAATCCGCCGCATCGTCAAGCAGACCGGCATCACCGCCGTCTACGTCACCCACGATCAGAAGGAAGCGCTCTCGATGGCCGACGGCATCGCCGTCATGCGCGCCGGAAAACTCCAGCAGACCGGCACACCCACCGACCTCTACCGCAAACCCGTGTCGCGCTTCGTCGCCGACTTCATCGGCGAATCCAATTTCCTGCCCGGCGAAATCGACAACATCAGCAGCACCACCGTCACCGTCAAGACCCTCGCCGGATCCCTCTTCGCCATGAAAAACTCGCTGGGCGCGCCCGTCACGCCGAAGCAGAAGGTCCTCGCCGCGTTCCGTCCCGAAGCCGTCCAGGTCGTTTCCGGCGACCGCGACCTCGGGGCCACCGTCAACCAGTTGCGCGGCAAGCGCGTGCAGACCGTTTACCTCGGCGAAATTGCCGAGCACATCGTCGATGTCGAGGGGCAGCGCATCAAGGCCTTTGAGCTCAACCCGCGCGGTGTGGCGGCGGTCGGGGATGATGTCGTTATCAGCGTGCGCGCGGAGCACGTGATGCTTGTGCCGGACGCGACCTGATGAAACCCATGCCCGCCATCGCCCACGCAGGAAACCGCGCCGCGCTGCTGGCCGCGGCGCTGCTCGCGGGCCTCGCCCTCGTCGGCGGCGCCCTGTCCGGCTGCGGGAACAGCGACGCCGGCGTCCCCTCCATCGACGTGGTCACCTCCCACGGCTCCAACATCCGCCGCGAATTCGCCCAGGCCTTTTCCGACTGGCATCGCGAAAAATATGGCACCGCCGTCACCATCAACTATCCCGACATCGGCGGCGGCGGCACCGGCAACATCGCCACCTACCTCGACAAGGCCTACAGCAACGGGGCGCAAAGCACCTTCGACATCGCCTGGGGCGGCGGGTCCGCCACCTTCGGCCGCTTCCAGCCCTTCCTCGTCAAACCCGACCTCCCGCAGGCCGTCATCGACCAGGTGCCCCACGACATCTTCGGCACCGCCCTCCACGGGCCCGACGACAAGTGGATCGCCGCGACCATGTCCAACTTCGGCATCGTGGCCAACAAGGACCGCATGAGCGAACTGGGCCTGCCCGAGCCGCGCGTCTGGGCCGATCTCGCCGGGCCCGAATGGGTCGGCAAACTCTCCCTTGGCGATCCCTCCAAATCCGGCAGCGTCCTCACCAGCTACGACATGACCTTCGTCCAATACGGCTGGGACAAAGGCTGGGGCCTGATCACCCGGATGTTCGCCAACGCCGAGGCCATCCGCGAGAACGGCTCGAACCCCGCCGACGATGTGGGCTCGGCACAGGCGGTCGCCGGGATCGTCATCGATTTTTACGGCCGCAACCACGTGATCCGCGTCGGCCCGCAGATCGTCGAGTTCATCATTCCCGAGGGCGGCTCCACCATCGACGCCGATCCCATCGCCATGCTGCGCGGGGCCAAGCACGCGGAGCTCGCCGCCCACTTCATCGAGTTCGTCATCAGCCCGCCCGGCCAGCGGCTCTGGGTCTTCAAGGCGGGAGTGCCCGGCGGACCCCGCCGCAATGTCCTCGGCCGTCTCAGCGTGCTGCCGGAGCTTTACCAGAACGAATCCGCCCAGATGTTCGATCCCACCAATCCATTTGCCCAGGCCGGGGCCCTCAAGGCCGATGCCAAGGCCCAGGGATGGCGCCGCGCCTTCATGGGCGACATGATCAAGGCCGCCCTGGTGGACAACTTCCCGGCGCTCACCGCCGCCCGCCGTGCGGTCATCGCCGCGGGCAATCCCCCGGATCTCGTCGAGCAGTTCAACACCCTGCCCACCTACGCCCAGACCACCGTCGCCAACGGCGGCGATCTGGTCTATGGCGAGTGGAAGCCGGTGCGCGAGGCCGACCAGGCCCTGCTGGCGGCCGAGTACAAGCCCGGGGCAAAGGAGCCCAAGGCCGCCTTTGCCGATCGCATCCAGAAAGGGTTGCAGAACCACTGGCGCGAGGAGTTTGCGACGCGCCTCGACGCCCTGCGGCAGGCGGCCGAAGCCCGGCAAAAGTAACCGCAACACCCCCCTTGGTTCATCTGGGCCGTTGCTGGCGGCGAATAGTTTACATCTGCAAACTTTTTTCTGGCTTTGCTCGCCGCGTCCGTTAAAATCACGCGTGGCCGGCTCTTGCCCGGCCCACGGCACTTCTTTGGAGGTTCGGCCATGCTGCGTCTGAGCGTCCTCTCGGCACTCGTTGCGGTCTCCTTCACCGGCTCGCTTTTCGCCGCCGACACCCCCTCCTCCAAGACCGTCGACCTGTCTCTCCCGCGCACCAACAGCGCCCCGGCCGTCAATGCCCGCCGCGCCCTGGCCATGACGCTCGGTGAATTGCGCGTCGACGGCATCGCCATCGGCAAAGTCATCGAGTATCTCCGCACCACCTCCGGCGCCAACATCGTCGTCAACTGGAAGGCGCTGGAAGCCGCCGGCGTGTCCCGCGATGCCCCCGTCTCCCTCGAGGTCCGCGGCCTCACCCTGCGCAAGACCCTGCAGCTCGTGCTCGACCAGGCCTCGCCCTCCGCGCCGCTCACCTACAACGTCGATCAGAACGTCATCAGCATCACCACCCAGGATGAAGCCGACAAGATCATGATCACCAAGGTCTACCTCGTCGACGACCTGGTCATGCCCGACATGCCCCAGGTCGATCCCCCCACTTTCAACCTCCAGGCCGTCACCCAGGGCAGCGGCGGCGGAAGCGGTGGCGGCGGCGGTGGCAACCAGGCGAGCATCTTCCAGACCACCGGCAACCAGTCGGTCGCCACCAACACCACGTCCTCCGACACCAAGGGACAGGACCTCGTCTCGCTCATCCGCGAAATCGTCCGGCCCACGATCTGGAAGGAAAACGGCGGACCCGCCGCGATGCGCTACTTCAACGGCAAGCTCATCGTCACCGCCCCGCAGTCCGTCCACGAAATGATCGGCGGCGATGTCACTTCCGAAACCGGCGCCATCCGCGTGGGCATGTAACCCCCGCTTCTCACGCTTCTCACGGCGGTCAGCGATGCGCAGGCACGCCTCACTCTTTTTCCTTTCGACCGTCGCCGCCCTCTGCGGCGCCGCTGCGCCTGCCCGCGCCCAGGTCGTCGGTGGCACCGCCGTCGGCGTCTCCCTCACCACCAGCACCCTCTCCAGCGGCTCCGTGCTCAGCGTCCAGCCCGCCGTCTCCGCCGATGGCCGCTACGTCACCATGAGCGTCCAGCCCACCTACGCCAGCTTTGACGGCTTCGACACTTTCAGCAGCGGCGGCATTACCAGCCAGCAGACCGCCGCCGGCGTGCGCTCGCTGCCCTTCCGCCCCGCAGTCATCGGCAAGGTGACGCTGGTGGAAAACGACAAGACCCTGCTGACCAAAAATGTAAAAGCCGCAACGCTGAAGGACACGTCGCTCAAGGCGGCGGCCCGCAAACTCGCCGACGCCGCGGACACCAACGTGGTGCTCGGCATTCGCGGGCTCGAATCGGCCGGCGTGGACGTCAACGCGCCGCGGACCTTTGTCATCAAGGGCGGAACCCTCAAGCAGGCGCTTCTCGACATGCTGGAGGCGACCATCCCCGGGCAGGACATGGTGATCACCGCCGACGACGGCGTCGTGCAGGTCGTCACGCAGGCGCAGGCGGACAACACCGTGGTGACGCGGAGCTATTACCTCGACGACGTGCTGGCCAACCTGCCGCGCGTGGTGCCCAACACCATGGACCTGGGCACGATGAAGGACGATGCCGCGGCGGACAAGCCGGCCGCGGCGAAGGACGCCAAAGGCGCACGGTCCGGAGCGGCGGCGAATGCAACGGCGAGGAAGCCGGCGGCGCCGAATGGGGCGCGGGGCGCAGCGCGCGACAACGCGACGGATGTTCTGCGCCTGATCACCGCGTCGGTGCGGCCGGAAATCTGGAAGATCAACGGCGGAAAGATCGGGGAGATCTCGCTCGTCGGCGACCGGGTCTACGTGACGGCGCCGCAATCGGTGCATGCGATCCTCGACGGTCCCAAACATGCCAAACGCAACGCCAATCCGATGTACATCGGCGTGAGCCAGTAAGCGATTATTTGAAGGCTTCCTTCCCCTGCGGATCCAGCGCCCGGGCGGCTGCCTCCACGCGCTGGCGTTCCTCGGAAGAAAGCCGCTTGGGTTCATCGGGCGCCAGGGCCTGGTCAAAGCGGAGGGCTTCCCACAGGGCGCGGGCGCGCTCGGCGTCGGGCAGATCCGAGGGGGGCAAAGCGTAGGCGACGCGGATGCGGGCGTTGGCACGATCGAGGGTGAAGGCACGGCGGAGGTCGTCGGCGATGGGTTCGTGCTGCCGCTGCCGCAGGGCGATGCGCTCGCGCAACAGGTCCATCGAGCGCGGCGCGCGGTCCAGCGCTTGGTCGAGGGCGGGCGCGGCGGCGCGGGGATCCCTGGCGTTCATCGCTGCGAGGAAACGGAACTCCTGCGGGGCAGGATCCCAGGGCATCGTGCCGCGAATCGTGGGCAGGCAGACCAGGAGCAGCGTGGCCAAACCGCCGAGCGCGGGGATCGCCGCCACCGCATAGCCGAGCGGCTGCCGCCGCGCGCTGGGGGGGAAATCGGCGTCGGCCAGGTTCAGGAGCACCCACAAGAGCATGGCGACCGGCCCGGTGACCAGGGCCATGTTGATCTGGTCGTAGACGAACATGCCCAGCGCGCCGACCAGTGCGGCCAGCGTGAGGGCGCGCGCGCGCTCCAGCGGAAGCCAGCTTTCGAGGATGAGGAACGTCGAGATGCCCGCCGCGGCGGCGATCAGGGCGTTGATCATCGCCAGCAACAAAAAGTACACGTCGTAAGGGCCGGCGATGGCGTATTGCAGCAGCCACCAGGCAAGGGCGAAGGCGGTGCCGGCGATCAGCGTGTTGGTGGTGTTGGGAACGGCCGCGGGCGGAGCGGGGAGCTCCAGGCGCGGGCGCGTCGCCGAGAGGGCGGTCCAGACCAGCAGGATCGCGATCAGCGCCGTGGCCGGCAGGCCGAGTTCGGCGGCGAGGCGCACGAAGAAGGAATGGGGATCGATGACATCTTCGGGGGCGGCGGGGCGCTTGAACTGCGTGTAATAGCTGCCAAAGTTGCCCAGGCCGATGCCCAGCGCGGGATGCTCGTGCACCAGCGGGACGGCGGCGGACCAGTAATACCAGCGGAACAGGAGGCTCTTGGAAGGAAGGCGGTCGAAGTGCAGGCCGTAGGCGACGATGGTGACGAGGCCGCCGACCAGGACAAGGCCGGTGAGCGCGACGAGCAGCCGGCGGAAGCGGGCTACGTGGCGGTGCAGCGCGATGCCGATGGCGACTGCGGCGCAGCAGAAGAGCGCCATCAGCGCGCCGCCATTGCTGTAGGTCATCACCAGGACCCAGACGCCGAGCAGCAACAGCACGGCAGCCGCGACGGTGTAGATCGTCCAGGCGGGGACATCGCTCGTGGAGGGCGGCGGTGCGGCGGATTTGTCGCGGCGGAGGTTGGCGGTGAGCAGGGCCGCCAGCGTGCCGGTGAGGACGGTGAGCAGACCGACCAGGGCGGCGGCGGTGACGTTGGCGAGGGTGAGAAAGCCGGTGACTTCGGCGCTGCGGAGGCGGTTCTCGTAGGCGATGGCGTCCGGTGAACCCGGGGTGATTCCCTGGCCGCGGAGAATGTCGTCCTTGTCCTTGATGAACGTGGCGAGGGTGTCGGGCTGATCGACGAAGCGCTGCAGCAGGCCCTTGGCGGTCCAGGTGGCCAGGACAGCGACGCACAAGGCGATCAGCAGGCGGCGCCCGCGCGCGCCGGCGAGCCGCGGGTGGCAGAGCAGGCCGACGGACCAACCGGCGGCGAGCGCGGTGAGGAGATCGGCGAGGCCGACGATGGCGGCGAACTTGTTGGCGGCGGCGAAGGCGGAAAAGAGGCCGAGAATGCCGACGGCGGTGATCAGCAGCCAGCGGGTGAGGCGCGGCGCGGTCAGCACGCCGGCGGCGGCGCCGAGGGCGGCGGCGCCCGCGGTCAGCAGCAGCGTGAGGCTGGCGAAGGCGGTGGTGGCGGCAGGGCCAACGAACGGAAGATCGATGTACTTCGACGGGTCGGCCTGCGCGAGGAGGTGATTCTGCTTCTGGGCGAGGGTTTCGCGCAGGGTTTCGGTGAGCGAGAGGCGGACGGCGAGGACCAGCGCGAGGGCGAGCAGCAGGGTGAGGGCCCAGCTGCGGTGGCGCGGGTTTTCAGCAGTGACGGTCGCGGCGGTCATTTCGTGTGCTCTCCGACGCGCTCAAGGATGCCGATGACGGTGAGCATGCCGGCGAGTTGCAGGCCGATGAGGGCGGCGGAGGTGGCGTCGGAGTGGAGGGCGAGCAGCGGTGCGGCGATGCCGGTGGAGAGGGTGACGCCGTAGATGATCAGGACGGTGGCGCGGGTGGAGAAGCCGTGGCGGGTGAGGCGGTGGGAGAAGTGGTTGGTGTCGCCGGTCATGGGGCTTCGGCCCTTGAGCATGCGGAGGATACAGACGATCAGCAGGTCGTAGAGCGGAACGGCGGTGACGAACAGCGGCATGAGCACGGCGTAGGGCTGGCGGCCGGGCTCGTAGTAGGTGGTGCGGATGGTGAGGCCGGCGAGGATGAAGCCGAGGATCATCGAGCCGCCGTCGCCCATGAAGATGGTGGCGGGGGGGAAGTTGAAACAGAGAAAGCCCAGGACGCTGCCCATGAAGGTAAGCAGGAGGGCGGCGATGAACCACTGGCCGTTGATGGCGGCGGCGATGAGGAACATGGCGGCGCAGATGAAGGCAACGCCGGCGGAGAGTCCGTCCATGTTGTCGAGGAAGTTGAAGGCGTTGGTGAGGGCGATGATCCAGAGAATGGAGAGGAAGGTGGAGGTGAGGAAGCCCAGCGAGGTGAGGATGCGGAAGGAGCCGGGGCCGAAGAGTTCGCCGAGGAGGACGAGGGCAAGAGCGATGGCGAGTTGCGCCAGGAGCTTGGGCCAGGGGGCAAGGGGCTTGCGGTCGTCGAGCAGACCGAGGAGGTGCATGGCGAAGGTGGCGGCGAGGAAGAGCAGGAGGAGCGGGGCGTGGGCGCGCATGCCCGGAAGATGGAGGAGGACGTTTTGGGGAATCTGAATGCCGGCGATGGCGGCGAAGTCTGCGTGCTGTCTGGGGGCGAACAGGAGGATGGCGGTGGTGGCGAGGAGGAGGGGAATGGCGAAGCCCCAGAAGATGCCGATGCCGCCGTTGCGCGGGGTGGGGGTGGTGTGGACCTTGCGGTGGCCGGGGGCGTCGATGAGGCCGAGGCGTATGGCGACGCGGCGGGCGAGCGCGGTGCCGGCGAGGGCGAGGAGAAAGGCGAGGGCGAAGAGGATGGCGGCGGCGGCGAGCATGCGGGGAGTGGGTCTCCGAAAGGGACGGACGGCCGCCTAAAGGCGGAACTCCGGACAGATTTATCTGCCGGCGGTGATGCGTTGGAGTTGTTCGAGGTAGGCGGTGCGGGCGCGGAGGAAGAAGGCGGCGGCTTCTTTGGATTGGTAGTCGGCGTAGGTCCAGGGCCAGGGGGTCCAGGTGTTCTGGTGCCAGTGGAGGGTGACTTCGGCGTAGATGCCTTCGCGCATGTAGACGCGGTGGGAGTGGTCCTTGGTGGTGGCGAGGATGATCTTGTAGCGGTGGATGTAGCCGGGGTCGATGTTGATGGGGCGGGCGGGGCCGTCGGCGGATTTGAACTGGCGGGCGAGGAGGGTTTCGGCCATGTTGGTTTCGAGCTTGCACTTGGGGAGGTGTTCGGGGGAGAAGAGGGATTCGAAGCGGACCCACTGGCGGAGCAGGTTTTTTCCCATCTGGTCGTCGTAGTAGGCGGTGAAGGAGAAGGGGAGGATGTCGGAGGTGTCGTCGATGCGGCCGTACCATTGGGCGAGTTCGGCGCGGGCGGCGGCGAGCTGGTCTTCGGTGCCGGCGAGGAGGCCGGCGAAACGGCAGACGGGGAGCGGGGATGTGGGGACGGCCATTGGCGGGGCTCCTGTGTGAGAGGGGCCTATGCTACGGGCGCGGGGCGGAGGGGGGAAGAGGGTTTCGTTTGGCGTTTGGCGTTCGGCGTTTGGCGTTTGGCGTTCGGCGTTTGGGGTTAGTCGTCGAAGAGGGATAGTTGTTTTGGGGGGTGGGCGGGGGAGGCGGAGATGTTGCGGGAGCGGAGGTGGCGGGTGAATTCTTTGACGAAGCCGTGGGTGAGGAGGAAGTGTTTGGCGCCGCGGTCGCGCATGGCGTCGACGAAGGCGTTGAGTTCGTCGAAGTCGGCGTGGTCGGAGAGGGGGAGGGCGTGCTGGGCCTGGTAGCGGTACCTGGCGGCGGAATCGAGGGCCCAGCCGGTGATGACGAAGATCTCGCCGTTTTTGATGTTGGTGATCATGCGGGAGTTGCGGATGTGGGGCGGGGCGATGAGGACGGTGCCTTCGATGTTGCCGGCGGCGTAGGGGCGGGCGTCGGCAACTTTGACGTTGTGCTGGTGGTAGATGTGGGTGATGGCGTGGGCGGCGCCGTGCATGGAGAGGGCGAAGCCGTTGTCGGCGAGGATGCGGGCGACTTCCTGGGCTTTGCCGAGGGAGTAGCAGAGGCAGATGGGTTGTTTGCCTTCGGCGAAGGCGGCGGTGAGGAGGTCGCAGAGTTGTTCGATGATCTGGGCGCGCGGGGGGAACTTGTAGCGCGGGAGGCCGTAGGTGCATTCCATGAGGACGACGTCGGCGCCGTCGTCGGGGAGCTGGCAGGTGGGGTGGGTGGAGGGGCAGTTGTGGGGCTGGCAGAAGCGGAAATCGCCGGTGTAAAGGAGGCGGCCGCGCGGGGTGGTGATGCGGG
>JBEHXY010000022.1:0-19664 GCA_048498455.1 Planctomycetota bacterium
ATGAACAATGAATAATGCACAATGAACAATCCCTTTGCTCCTGTACCTGTTGAACCTTCAACGTCCGCCTCCCTCAAATAACTTCCCCCTCACTCAAGCACCCCCATCTCCACCATCAAATACTCCTGCCGCAGCGTCAGCAACTCCACCAGCGCCTTGCGTGCCTGCGCCAGCTCCGCCGCCGCCTGGTCCCGCTGCTTCCGCACCTGCTCCAGCTCCGCCCGAATCTCGCCATTCGTCGGGGGCGGATCCGTCACCTCGTTCGCCCGCACCCGCCGCATCAACCCATCCACCTCATCCCGCTTCTGCAGCACCGCCACCACCCGCGGCTTGATCACTTCCCACTCCTCCTCCGTACACCCCAGCACCTTCCCGATCTCATCTTCCTCGCTCAACCGCGGACTCCGCGCCGACACCAGCGCCGCCGTCCCATCCACATTCAAATTCCCCCGCACCTGCTGCCCCACCTTGAGCACCGCTTCCCACGCCACATCCTGCCGATCCAACTGGTACCGCGTGTACCCGTTGGTCTTCAATTCCGTGTTGATCCCGTTGGGATCGGTCACGATAAACGACGTCCCGTTGGGCCCCACGTTCGTGACCTCCCCCCGAAAATTCTGCGGCCGCTGCTGCTGCTGCTGCGCCACCGCCCGCCCGCCCATCATCCCCACCACCGCCGCCACCATCACCAGACAACCCATTCGCGGAACCATAAGCCAACATCCCAAATCAAAAACCACAGAAATCCCCCGCCATCCAAGACTAACGATTCCCCTCACCGTTCATTCCACCCTTCGTAAAATTCACCCATTCTATGACCCAACCGCTACCCACCCCCAAAAAGCGCGCACAACTTGACAGCCAAAAGGTTTGAAGTGGCCCCAAAATAAATCCAACAACCCCATAAAATACAACAACTTACCATTAAACCATCCCCCATTGTGTGCGCACAAAGTGGGCGCGACGCCCATAGACAGGAGGACCCCGCGCCATGAACACCCCAACCTCAAAATCCCCATCAGCACGCACTACCCCTTCAACACCCACCACCTACCACAATTCCACAAAACCGAACTTACGCCCGCCCGCGTACCTCAAGGGCACTCGCCACCCCCGAGACACGCAGCAAAAACATTTGGCCGCCTCTGACCCCCTCCGCCAACACTTGTGCCCACAACCACTTACAACACTTCCAAAATGGTCACCTGTCCAAACCCTTTGGACACCTGTCCAACCCCGCCCCTCACCCCCCATTTACCATTCCTTATTCCCCATCCACCACGCCCCTCTCCAATTTTTACCCCCAATCGGCCACCCTTCCGATAATCCTCGGTCGCCGCGCGCCCCCCAAAACCCCCATCCGCCGCGTCTTGACGCTCGATTTTGCGGATGATACGCTCGCGCGTTTCTGCCCCAGCACTTCCCCCTCAAGGAGTGGTCGATGACCCCCCGCACGGACGCTCTGCTTTCACTTGCCGCCGCCCTCGCCCTGGCCGCCACCGCACCCTTCGCCGTGGCCCAGACCATGCCCGCCCTGCCCGCGCCCGGCGCCGCACCGGCCGCCGCGCCCGCCGCACTACCCTCCCCCAGCGCCGCCGCTGCCCCCGCCGCCGCTCCGGAAGAAACCAAGCCCTTCGTCGGCGTCATCACCGGCGACAAAGTCTACGTCCGCGCCGGCCCCGGCAATGCTTACTACGAAATGGGCCAGCTCTCCAAGGGCGACCTCGTCCAGATCACCGAGGCACGCCTCGGCTGGTACAAAATCCTGCCCCCCAACGGCACCTTCTGCATGATCGCCAAGGACTACGTCGACGCCGACGCCTCCGGCCAGAACGGCACCGTCAAGGGCGACTTCGTCAACATCCGCGCCGGCACCGCCCTCTACCCCAACCGCGAGCCCTCCGCCGTCCTGGGAACCCTCCGCAAAGGCGCCAAGCTCACCATCCTCGGCAGCACCGACAAGTACTACCAGATCGCTCCTCCCGACAACGCCCGCGTCTACATCAGCCCCCAGTTCATCGCCAAGGCCCCCGACGACACCGCATACAAGGTTCCCACGCTCAAGCTTCCCGCCGGCGTCGCCGGACCCTCCCGCGACACCGTCACAGCGCCCACCACCCTCCCCGCCACCGCCGTCATCGATGTCGCCCCCGCCAACCCGGGCCACACCACCCCACCGGCCGCCGCCGGGAACACCACCCCGCCCGCCGACGCAGGCACCGTGGTCATCAACCCCACCACCGAACCCGCCGGCAACGCCACTGCAAACACCAACACCGGCGCCGCAACCCAGCCCTCCATCGCCACCGTCCCGCCCCAGCCCGCCACGCAATTCTCCGCCTCCGCCTACACGACCTTCCAGGATCTCAACAACAAGTACCAGGCCGAGCTTCGCAAGCCGCCGCTGCAGCGCGAGCTCGATCCGCTGCTCAAGTCTTACCGCGACCTGCTGAATGAAAAAGACCTCGCCCCGTCGGTGAAGATCGGCAGCGAGTCGCGCATCTCCGCCCTGGAAAAACTCGCCGCCATCCAGCGCCTCGCCAGGGAAAACCAGAGCTCCACCGACACCCTCGCGCAGCAGCGCCAGGCCCTCCAGCAGGAATACGCCGCCGCCGCCAAGGCCATCGAAGATTACGAGAAAACCGGCCCCTACCTTGCCGAAGGCACCCTCCAGGCCTCCGCCGCCGTGGCGGGCAAGTATGCCCTCGTGAATCCCTCCACCGGCCGCGTCGTCGCCTACGTCGATCCCGCCGCCGATGTCGACATCGGCTCGCTGGTGGGCAAGTACATCGGCGTCCGCGGCACCACCGACACCGCGCCGGGAACCCAGGTGACCGTCCTCCACGTGCGCAACGCCACCCTGCTTCCCGCCCCCGGCCCCACGGCGCCGGCTCCCTCGAACCGCTGACGGGTGACCTATTGAACTGATCATTGTCAGCATCGGCGCTCTCTCCAAGAACCCGCTCTGGAACGAGCGCATTCCGGTCCGCACCAGCCATGCCACCACCACGCTCCTGCGCACCACCGCCGGCGAGGACGACCGCGCCGAGCGCACCCTGCTGGTCGACCCTTCGCTTCCCGCGCAGATCCTCGTGGCGCGCCTCGAAGAGCGGACCGGCCTCAAGCCCGAAGCCATCACCCACATCTTTCTGACCAACTGGCGCCCCATCCACCGCCGGGCGCTCGAAGCCTTCGGCCACGCCACCTGGTGGATGCACGAAGCCGAGATCGAAGCCGCGAACGCCGCCCTCGACCGCGTTGAAGACGCCGCCCACAACCAGGGCGCCCCGGTCGATCCGGTGATCCAGAAAGAGCGCGACCTGCTGGCGCGCGTCCAGCCCGCGCCCGACGATCTGGCCGCGGGCGTCGACCTTTACCCGCTTCCCGGCTACACGCCGGGTCAGTGCGGCCTGATCATTTCCGAGGCCACGCGCACCACCATCATCGCCGGCGACGCCGTTCCCACCGCCGGTCACTTTCTCGCAGGGCAGGTCTTCCCGGACTGCTTTGATCTCTCAAAAGCCAAGGAATCGCTCGGCGAACTCTACGAGGTCGCCGACCTCATCGTTCCCGGCCACGACAACCTCTTCCTGACGCCGCGCGCCAGCGGTTTGTAAAGTCTTGCTCCTCCGCCGCCGTTTCTTGACGCCCCCTATATCGACGGCTACCTTTAGTCGCGGCAGCCTTCGTTCGCTTGGATGCGTGCGATGCCGCACCGGGGCACGGGGGAGTTTGTGGAGGAACATCCAGTGAACATCACGATCACGGGCCGCCATCTGGAAATCACCCCGGCCATCCGACAGCACGCGGAAGACAAAGCCAACAAGCTGACGAAATACTACGACCTGATCCAGGAAATCGAAGTGATTCTCGATGGTTCGGAAGCGAAGCAGAAGCGCGCCGAGATGGTCGTGAGCGCCGAGCACCGGAACATGTTCGTCGCCCATCACGAGGGGGAGGATCTTTATGGCTGCATCGACCAGGCTGCGCACAAGATTCAGCAGCAGGTCACCCAGCACAAGGACAAGTTCCGCAACCGCAAGCACCCCAACGCCTGACACTTGTTCCGCGGAAGGCCCGCGGCGTATCCTGAGGAATCCATGAAACTGGCCGATTTCATCGTCAAAGACGCGATCATTCCCGAGCTTGAGGCGACCGAGCGCGACGGCGTGCTGCGCGAGCTGGTCACCGCGCTGGCCGCCGCCAGGGCCATCGCCCCGGGCGACGTGGATGCGGTCGTCAAGGCGATCATCGACCGCGAGAAGCACGGGTCCACGGGCTTCGGCAAGGGCGTCGCGGTGCCGCACGTGAAGCACCCGGCGATCAAGAAGCGTGTGGGCGCGATCGGGCGCTCGACGGTGGGGGTGGATTTCGCCGCCCTCGACCAGGCGCCGGTGTACTCGATTTTTCTGCTGCTTTCGCCGCCGAACAATCCCGACGGCCACCTGCAGGCGATGGAGAATATTTTCCGGAACCTGCAGGAGGACACCTTCCGCCGCTTCCTGCGCCAGTCCGACACGAAGCAGAAGATCATCGACCTCCTCGACGAAGCCGATCAGGCCGGCGCGGCCCGCTGATCGGTCCATCTTCGATCCCACTTCTGAGACCTCTTTACACGTTGAGTCGCATGGATCGCCAGGTCACCATTCAAAACAAACTCGGACTGCATGCCCGTCCGGCGATGCAGTTCGTCGATGTCGCCAACCAGTTCCAGTCCGCGATCAAGGTCTGGAAACAGGACCAGTCGGTCGACGGCAAATCGATCATGCAGATGATGATGCTGGCCGCGACCGAGGGCACGCCGCTGAAGATCGTGGCCGACGGCGACGACGCTCCGCAGGCGCTCGACGCGCTGGAGCAGCTGGTCAACTCGCGCTTTGGCGAGGAGTGAGCGTGGGTTCATGAGCACCACCCCGGCCAAGAGCAACGCGCGCATTTCCCTGCAGACGCTCCGCGACATGCGGTCGCGCCGCGAACCGATCGCGATGCTGACGGCCTACGATTTTCCCACCGCACAAATCCTCGCCCGCGCGGGGCTGCACATCCTGCTGGTGGGCGACTCGGTGGCCACGACGGTGCTTGGCCACGACTCGACGACCAAGGTCACGCTGGAGTACCTGCTGACGATCACCGACGCGGTGCGCCGCGGCGCGCCGGGCGTCTTTCTCATGGCGGACATGCCCTTTGGTTCCTACCCGGACGTGCCGACGGCGGTCGCCAACGCGGCGCGCTTCGTGCGCGAGGCGGGAGCGGACTGCATCAAGATAGAAGCCGACGCGCGGCATGCGCCGATCGTCGCGGGCCTGGCGGCGGCGGGCGTGGCGGTGTGCGGCCACATCGGGCTGCTGCCGCAACGGGCGCCGCAGCAGGGGGGCTTCAAAGCGCAGGGGCGCACGCCGGATGATGCCTCGCGGCTGTTGCTGGATGCGGAGGCGCTGGTGGATGCGGGGGCGCAGCTGCTGCTGCTGGAAGCGGTGCCGGATGAAGTGACGGCGCAGGTGATTGAGCAGGTGGGGGTGCCGGTGCTGGGCTGCGGGGCGGGGCCGTCGGCGCATGGGCACGTGATCGTGACGCACGATCTGCTGGGTTTCAACGAGCGTCCGCCGCGGTTTGCGGAAGTGATGGCGGACGCGCCGCAACTCATCACGCAGGCGGCGGAGCAGTACGTGGCGGCGATCCGCGAGCGAACCTATCCGGCGGAGAAGCACCAGTACCATATGAAGGCGCAGCACGCCTCCTGAGGCGAATGGGGTGAGCGGGGGCGTCTGTACTCATGCGTCCAATAACCGATCAGCCGCAGCGATTGCGAAAAAACTTCTGTGCCGCGCGTTAGAAACGCGGGCAAATACACGTCCTACCAGTGAAAACAGAAACTGGCCACAGGCCTTAAACCACTGGAGGAATTGTCATCATGAAAGCCCCGCAGAAAATGATCTGGTCTGCCATCGCGGCAGCGTCGATCGCCACCGGCTCGTATTTCGGCACGTTGACGCTGAACCACTCGAACGCGGCGTTCGCGCAGTCGGCGAAGCAGACGGACCAACCCCAACCGGAAGCGGTCGCGCCGGCGAACGACCTCTCGCATGCCTTCCGGACGGTTCACGATTCCGTGAAGGACGCGGTCGTGAATATCGATATTTCCAAGAAGATGGACGTCGCCAGCATGGGCGGCGGCCTCGACATGAACGACCTGCCGGACGAGCTCAAGCGGATGTTGCCGCCGGGGTTCCAGCAGGGCCAGGGCGACGATGCGACGCCGCGCGGCCGTACGGCGCAGCGGGTGGTGCGCGGCACTGGCTCGGGCGTGATCGTCTCGGCCGACGGCTACATTCTCACCAACAACCACGTGGTCGATTCCGCGGACGACATCACGGTGCGGCTGAATGACGGCCGCGAGATCAAGGCCAAGGTCGTGGGGACGGATCCCAAGTCCGACCTGGCGGTGGTGAAGATCGAAGCGGACCATCTGACCTACGCCAAGTTCGGCGATTCGGACAAGCTGGACGTGGGCGACTGGGTGCTGGCGTTCGGCTCGCCGTTCAATTTCGAGCAGACGATGACGCAGGGCATCATCTCGGCCAAGGGCCGTCAGGTGCCGATCATCGAAGAGCACAACCCGAAGCTCGCGGGCTACACGTATGAAAACTTCCTGCAGACCGATGCGGCGATCAACCCGGGCAACTCCGGCGGGCCGCTGGTGAACCTGCGGGGCGAAGTGGTCGGCATCAACACGGCGATCGCCTCGAACACGGGCGGTTACAACGGCATCGGGTTCTCGATCCCGTCGAATGACGCCCGCTACATCATGGAATCGCTCATCAAGAACGGGAAGATCGTCCGCGGTTACCTGGGCGTGATGATCGAAGACGTGAACCATCCCTCGCCGCAGGACAAGGACCTGGTGGCGAGCATCAAGGAGTCCGGTTTCCAGGGCAACAAGGGCGTGCTGGTGGCCGGCATTCAGACGGCCGACAGCCCCGGCGCCAAGGGCGGCCTGAAGGCGGGTGACGTGGTGACGGCGATCGACGGCAAGCCTGTCGACACGGTCTCGCAGCTCCGCAACCAGATCGCACGGACGGCCCCGGGCACCAAGGTGACTCTGCAGCTGTTCCGCGACGGGAAGAACATGGAACTGGCCTTCCCGGTCGGGCAACAGCCGGACATGCGGGAAACGTCCCAACTGGCCAGCGGCACGACGCAGCGGCCAAGCCGTGCGGACGCTCCGACGCTGGGCGTGACGGTGCAGTCGCTCAACGAGACGCTGGCGAAGCGCTATGGTCTGGAAGCGGGCCAGGGCGTGGTCGTGACGGAAGTTCAACCGGACAGCCTTGCGGCAAACGTCGGGCTGAAGTCGGGTGACGTGATCACGCGGGTCGGCCGGGAGGACGTGAAGTCCGCCGAGGATCTGACCAACGCGCTGTCGAAGGCGAAGCTGAACCAGGGGATCCGGATGACTGTTCGGACGGCGGACGGTACGGAACGGCTGGTGTTCGCCCGCAAGAGCTAACGGGAACGACGTTCCTTCCTCCAGGCCCTCGTGGCCACAGAAATGGGCCTCTCGCTTTGAAAGAGCAGCGGGGGGCCCTTTTTGTTGCACTGCGGGGAGGGGGAAGCTCAGCCGCTAGCCCAACACTGCTATTTTGCCGCATGCGTCAGTTGGCGTATGCGAGTTGTCGTATCTTCGGGGCTCCATCTCAGTGGCAGGCGGAGGAGGGGTGGGGAGGAGGCGGGGGCGAGGGGCGTCGATATGGCCGGGATCAGCTGCAAATGGAGGAGTGGACGCTAAATAAAACGTACTTTCTGGAAAGCGATAGAGCTCGGCACGTCCTTTGTTGCCGGATTCCGAATGACCGAACTTGTCAGATGGGGCGTCTGACGGGCGAGGTCCGTTCTACAACAGGAGTGTTGGTAATGGAAAATCAAGAACGATCAGCTTCCCGCAGCCTCCGCGGCTTTGCTTCTATGGACAAGGAGAAGCAGCGGATGATCGCCAGCAAGGGCGGGCGGGCGGCCCACGAGAAAGGGACAGCTCACGAGTTCAACTCGCATGAAGCGTCCATGGCGGCCAAGAAGGGCCATGAACGTGGGACGGCGCACGAGTTTACCCCGGAAGAGGCCCGCGTTGCGGGTCGCAAGGGGGGGCTGGCGCGGGCTCAGAATCGCTCGCGGAGCGGCAGTTCCGGAGACAACGGATCGAGCGATGGCTCGTCCGGCGGGATGAACGAGCCGTCAATGGCTGGTGAAACCTCGCAGGGTGATTCGCCGCGTCACGGGCAATAAGGCCCGGAACAGATAAGGGCCCGAGGTCGGTGATGCATCGACCTCGGGCCTCTTCGTTTTTTGCGGCGGGCGTTTCCCTGAGGGGTCACGGGCGCCGGGTGGCGGGTGGGGGGGCAGGGGATCCTTTTTCGTAGTTACTTCTTGTTGCGATTGAGCAGGTCTTCGATGGCCTTGGGGGCGACGTTCTGGATGGTTTGTTTGAGGGCGTCGCCGGAGATGGCGAGCTCGGGCTTGGTGGTGGTGCCCTTGAGGCCGACGGGGACGGCGATGTTGGCGGCCTTGGTCTTGACGTTCATGTTCATGGCGAGGGACTGGTCGATGCCGACGGCGCCGCCGAGGACGATGTCGATGTCGTTGGAGTGGATGGTGAGGTTCTGGTAGGTGATTTTTCCCTGACTGAGGGCGAAGGGGGTTTCAGGGATTTGTCCGCCGTGAATGGCGAGGAGGTCGGGCTGGGTGATTTTGAAGACGGGACCGAGCTGCTGGAAGATCTGGCCGAAGATGGGGGCGTTGGTGCTGAGGTTGTCGATGCGGAGGGAGCCGTTGAGGGTGCCGCGGGCTTTGATGGCGGCGGCATCGAGGGGGATGTTGGCGTCGAGGAGGGTGACGTTGAGGGTGCCGCCGACATCGGCGAGCTGGGAGTTCTTTTCGCCGCCCCAGACCAGCGGCAGGAAGCCGAGGGCGCCGGCGGCGATCTGGTGGTTGATGGCGATGCCTTCGATGAGGGGTTCGGGGGTCGGGGTTTTGTCGGCGATGTAGGCGGGGATTTCCTGGGTGAGATCGAGGCGGCCGCGGAGGTGGAGGGAGCCGCCGTTGGCGGGGACGGCGGTGGGGGTGAGGGTGAGGACGCCGGATTTCATTTCGAAGGGGACATCGGCTTTGCCGAGTTCGAAGCCCTTGGCGGTGATTTTGTCGAAGCCCAGGAGGGTGCGTTCAATGGAGAGGCCGGCGAATTTTTTGAGGCCGGCGGCATCCATGGCGAGGGGGCCGGTAGCGTGGACTTTCATGGAGCGGACGCCGGCGAGGGTGGTGCCCTCGGGGAGGCTCTTGCCGAGGAGTTGCTGGAGGCGGGTGAGGTCGTAGGTGGCGGTGGCGCGGATGTCGTTGGGGGCGGATCCCCAGGAGATGACGGTGCCGGGGGCGAGAACGAGGGTGTTGCCCTGGCCGGTTTTTTCGTCCTTTTCGTTGACGGCGCAGTCGCCGGTGACGGTGAAGGTTTTGGCGGCAAGATCGGCGCGTCCGGTGGCGCCGGCGGCGGCGAGGGTGTCCGGGAGGGTGCCGAGAAGCTTGGGGAGCTGGCGTTTGAGGGAGGTGACGTTGGCGTTGACGAACAGGGTGACGGGTTCAGCGGGCGCGGCGCCGGCGTTGGTTTTGACGATGCCCTTGCCGCTGGCGTTCAGAATGTCGGAGACGAGCTGGAATTTCTGGATGTCGAGGGCGTCGCCGGTGAGGCCGGCGTCGAGGGAGAGGGTGACCTTGGCGAGGCGGAGGGTGTCGCCTTCGGTGGCCTGGCCGGTGGCGGTGAGGTTGGTGATGGGGACTTCGAGCTGGAGGTTTTCGCGACCGGCGGTGTTGGAAAGGGTGAGGGTGAGTTCGGCGTTGCCGGTGAGGGCGGCCTGGAGGCCGGTGGCCTGGAGCATGGGGGAGAGGGCGGCGAGGTCGAGGGTTTTGACGGTGGCATTGCCTGAGCCTGTGAGAGCGCCGACGGGTTTGAGAGCGCCATCGTCGAAGAACTGGCCGGAGAACTTGGCGGTGATGGGGGCGGGCGCGCCGTTGCCGGAGCGGGCCTGTGCGGTGAGGTCGAGGTCGGTGGTGCCGCCGGAAGTGTCGAAGGCGGATTTGGCGGCGAGGTTTTCGACGGTGAGCGGGGGCGAATCGGGGCCGTTCCAGGTGAGCTGGCAGTCCTGGGCGTCGAGGGTGCCCTTGATGTGGTAGCGGGCGGAGGAGGCGTCCGCGGGCTTGCCGGAGGCGATCGGCTGGGCGGGTTCAGGCGGCGTTGCGGGGGCGGTGGCGGCGCGGGTGGTGAGGGGGGGAGAGGCGTAGAGGGTCATGGCGCGGGCGAGGTTGGTGGAGCCATCGGGGTAGGTGATGAGGTTGGCGCGGAGGCCGCGGAGGACGACGTTGCCGAGATCGATGGAGCCGGGGGTGAGAAGGTCGAGGAGGGTGGCGCCGGTGTCGAGGCTGGCGATGGAGACGACGGTCTGGCCCTGGGGGTCTTTGACTTCGAGGTTGCGGAGGCGGGTGCCGGAGAACCAGCCGACGGAGATGTTGTTGGCTGTGAGTTTTCCGGGGATGCGGCCGTTGACCTTGCCGAGGAGGAATCCGGTGCCGGCGCCGGTGGAGAGGAGGGTGGGCAGGAGGAGGACGAGGAGGAGGATGAAAACGATGATGCCGAGGAGGATTTTCCACCAGCGGCCGCGGTGTTTGCGGGGCGGGGGAGTGGAGGCGGCGTCCGTGCGGGCGGGCGTGGGGGGCGGGGAGATGGTCATGGGGAGGGCCTTTCAGTCAGGGACGTTCGGGGACTACGCGGGCGGTGGTTGCGAGGATGCAACGGATCGCGGTTGGCACGGCGGCGGTGTGGATGTGTTTACTGACACCCGAGGGAAGTTTACGCTAGGGGGATGGAAGGTCCACAAACCCGCGCGCTGGCGGAACAGTTGAATGAGCTGATCACGGGCAAGCCGCTGGAGCGGATTGTCGTGCCCGAGGGGCGGTGGCAGGCGAACATGCTGCTGCTGAATTGTGTGGGGCAGGTGATCCAGCGGGTGCGTTCGCACGGGAAATGGCTGTTCTTCGATTTTTCGCACGGCGTGACATGGCTGTGCCAGTTGATCACCAAGTCGAAATGGGCGGTGCTGCCGGCGGGGGAGGCGACGCTGCTTGCGGAGAGCACGAAGCGGCGGCCGTTGCTGACGGTTTATTTGCGGAACGCGGGGGGCGGGCCGCCGTTTGCGGCGGTGCTGACGGGGCGGCCGATCTTTTATATTTTGCCGACGGCCAAGGCGTGGCAGCACGCCGAGGTGCAGGCGATGGGTCCGGACCCGCTGGCGACGGCGACGTTTCACGACGAGTTTCCCTACAAGCTGCGGCAGAATCCGCACCGGTCGGTGTCGGCGGCACTGCTGGACCAGGAAACGGTGGCGGGTCTGGGGAACATGCTCAAGTGCGAGATTCTGTATGCGACGCGGCTGTGGCCGGGGGTGAAGGTGGCGAACCTGCTGTCGTCGCAGATTGATTTCCTGGCGGGGACGACGGTGGGGATTGTGGCGACGGCAACGACATTTGCGGTGAAGAACCAGCCGTTTCCCTACCGGGTGTATGACCGGGCGAACCTTCCGTGCGGGATTTGCGGGCACGACATTGCGGTGGACCGGTGCGGGCAGGATGCGCACCTGACGTGGTACTGCCCGGTGTGCCAGTCGGTGGGGAGAGAGCCGACGCTGTTTCCGGGGTGAGATGGGGCTGCGGCGGGCGACCTTTCTAAAGGGGGGTGGGCAGGTATAATTCGCTTGTGCATTGAATTTGGAGAAATCGATGACGAATCTTGATCCCGCCGCTTTGTTGCAGTGTGACTAGGGCCGTGGCCACTGGGAGCCGAGCAAAGACGGTCGTGATCACGGGTGCCTCCTCAGGTATCGGGGCGGCGACGGCGCTGGCGCTGGCGCGGCGCGGGGCGAACCTGGTGCTGGGGGCGCGGCGGATGGATCGGCTCAACGCGGTGGCGGAGCAGTGCCGGTCTGCGGGGGCGCAGGTGATCGCCCAGTCCTGCGACGTGGCGCGGCGCGAGGAGGTTCAGGCGCTGGTGGGGGCGGCGGCGGAGCGCTTTGATCGGGTGGACGTGGTGCTGGCCAACGCGGGGTATGGGTTGCTGGCGCGGATTCATGAGACGACTGACGAACAATTCGACGACCTGGTGAATACCAACGTGAAGGGCACGTGGTATGCGATGCGGGCGGCGGCGGACGTGATGCTCAAGCAGGCGGAGGTGGGGCGGGGGCGTGACCGGCGGGGGCATATCATCGCGGTGTCGTCGGGGGCGGGGCGGCGGGGCCTGCCGCTGTATGGCGTGTATTCGATGACGAAAGCGGCGCAGTTGTCGCTGGTGGAATCGATGCGCGTGGAGATGAAGGAGAAGGGGATTTACGTGTCGTCGGTACATCCGCTGACGACGTCGACGGAGTTTTTCGATGTGGCGTCGGAAAAGAGCCGGGTGAAGAGCCGCGGGGTGGGGCGGGCGCAGACGGCCGAGCAGGTGGCGGCGAAGATCGTGAAGCTGATGGAGCATCCGAAGCCGGAATTGTGGCCGGCGCCGTTTTCGCGACTGGCGCTTTCGCTGGCGGTGTTTTTTCCGCGGATGGCGGACAACGGCGTGGCGAAGACGATGCCTCGGCGGACGCGCTGAGGGTTTTCACGCACAGAACCGGATGATCAGGGATAAGCGGCTTCGAGGAGGTCGCTGAATTCCGCGCCTTCGGCACGGTCGGCGGCCGGTGGGGGGGTCTCGGCCAGGTAGGTGAGGTCCTCACCACCGAAGGAGTGGAGGCGGAGGTCGTTGCCGTCGCCGACGCTGAGGGGTCCTTCCAGCTGATCGGCCTTAAGACGCTGGCCATCTTCGCCAAAGGCGACGACGACGGTGGGGTGAAACGCGGAGCGGCGGTTGTGCTTGACGACCACGGCGCCGCGGCCGTCAGCAAGTTGCAGGCGGGCGCCGATGGGGAAGGGTTGGATCACGGAGCTGAAGACCTTCATCAGCACCTGGTCGTAGCATTTGCGGAAAGGTCCGACGGACATTTCCCAGAGGGCGCGGGCGGGGCTCTTGGCGCGCTGGTAGAGTTTTTCGGAGGTGGCGGCGTCGAAGGCGTCGCAGATGCGGGCGATGCGGACGAAGACGTGCAGTGAGGGGCCGGGGCGGCGATGGGGATAACCGGTGCCGTCGAAGTTTTCGTGGTGCCAGCGGACGATCATTTTGGCGGCTGCGGGGAAGGAATCGGGCAGCATGTCGGCGCCGGCGACGGGGTGATTGAAGATGTCCTCGCGGTCCTTGGGGGTGAGGGTGTAGCCGGGGGTAAAGACGTGGGTAAGGGGGGCCATCGCGACATCCATGAGCATGGTGCCCAGGCCCAGGGGGAGGAGGTCCATGGCGACAGAGGGGGAAAGGGCGCTGGCGCTGGTTTGCCGCTGGCGTTCGCGCACGATGTAATCGCGGACGGCGGCGCCGAGGACCATGCCGAGGTAGAAGGTGTTGCCGGCGTGATCGGCGAGATAGCCTGCGGCGGTTCCCTGGCGCGAGATGAGGGCGGCGGAGACGGGGTTGCTCTTGAGGAACTCGACGACGGAGCAGACGGCGGCGCGCATGGCGCCGAAATCGACACCGCCAAGATTCGTGTGCTGGCTGAATTTGAGCTGGACTTCGGCGACCTTGCTGGCGATCTGCTCGGTGACGATGGTGGCGATTTCGCGGTCGCGGCCGTCGTCTTCAAAGGCGACGAGGGAATCGAGCACGGGGTCGCCCACCCGCAGGACGGCCTCGGGGTATTTCCGCCGCAGGATCTCGATATCGTTCTGCGACAGTGTTTTGCCGCCGGGCAGCATCACGCGGCCACGGTAGAGGAAGGCTTCGGAGAGACGCATTCCCGGTTGCAGTTCTTCGCTGGAAATCAAAAGCGGCATGCACAGATCCACGTACAGAGGACCGGAGCGACCACGCTCCTCACTTATGGCATCGGCGCATCCGGGAGAGGGGTTCAACCGGCGGGAATACTTTTGAAGGAGGGCACTTTGGGCAGTCGCCGTTTTCGGCACGCTTACCGGGAGGATTATCAGCCGGTACACTGGAATACGCCCCATAAAGGAGTGGCCATGCAGATTTGTGGAAATGCGGCACGCGGAATGTTAATCCTGGTATTTTGCGGCATCGCGGCGACGGTGGGGGGGTGCAACCATATACAGGGGGTGGTGCTTGATGAGCGGCAGCGGCCGCTGGAAACGGCGGTCTTTTCGGTGGGGCGGCCGGATGCGATCGCCACCTATGGCACGCACAAGGTGGATGCGCGCGGGCGGTTCAACTTCCAGCTCTCGGCGATCGACGAGACCAACTTGTATCTTTATGACGGCGCGGGGGACCCGCAGGCGACGCTGCGGCACATCGAGCGCAACGAGATGAGCGATCACATGCGCATCCTGATGCGGCGGGCGAATCCGCGGCAGCCGGGCGATGACATGATGAAGGTTCCCCCCGGGCTGATGGACTAGCTACCTGGCCCCGGCCGCCGGGGATGGGCAGGGGGAAAGCCGTGATTTGGCCGGGGCAACGGCGTCCGGCCGCGCTTGCCGCAGGCGGTGCAACCTCCTAGAATCCGGCTCTGGTTAGCCCCGGCCGGCTGCACCGCCCGCGGCCACCGAGAAAGGACCCCACGTGAGTACCCTGGCCCCTCCTCCCTCCTCCGAAAAGCCGGTCCCCACAGGATATGAACGCCAAGGCGTGGCGCAGACGGTTCCGCCGCCTTACTCGACAACACCGGGGCGGCGGCATTTCATCATCCGCCGGGTGCACTCGCTGATGGGGCTTGTGTTTGGCGGCTATGTGACGGTCCACCTGCTGGTGAACGCGACCGGTTTCTGGCCCAAGGCGTACCAACAGAACGTCGACCACATTCATGCCCTTTCGCCGATGCTGCCGCTGATCGAGCTGACGGCGATTTTCATTCCGCTGCTGGTGCACCTGCTCTACGGGGTTTACATCACGTGGGCGGGGGTGAAATTCAACACGACCAAGTATGCCTATGGGGGGAACGTGCGCTACACGCTGCAGCGCTGGACCGCGGTGATCCTGCTGCTGTTTCTGGCGTTTCACATCGGGACGCTGCACAAGTGGGGGCTCGGGGCGGTGAACGATGTGTTGATGCGGATGCACGCGAATGATCCCAAGTATGTGTCGCCCCTGGCGGATTATCCGCTGTTCAACGCGGAGAACCAGGCTTACCAGTCGACCGCCAGCGCGCTGAAGTATGGCTGGAACATGGAAAACCGGCCGATGAACATGGCGATCGCCGCCTTCTACCTGCTGGGGATCTGGTCGGCGGTGTTTCACTGGGCGAATGGTTTGTGGACCTCGGCGATCGCCTGGGGGCTGACGATCACGGCGGCCTCGCAGCGGCGATGGGGCCACGTGTGCCTGGGTTTCGGCATTTTGATGCTGGTCATTGGAACGGCGGCATGGGCGGCGTTTGCGGTGGTGGGCAGGCCGGATCTTCCCGAGGAACAGACGCACACGCTCGACTATCCCGAATCCGCGGATGTTCACGGCCAGGCAACGACAGGTCCAGGGACGCCGATCATTCCGGGTCACGAGTCGCCCGTGCCCGTGAACCGGTAAACACGCCCGGCGCTTGCGGACGTACTCCAGCTTTTTCCCCAAGGAATTCTCCATGGCAAACACGAAACGCGTCATCGTCGTCGGCGGGGGGCTCGCGGGTCTCGCCACCACCATGAAACTCGCCGAGGACGGCGTGCATGTGGATCTGTTTTCGATGGTGCCGGTGAAACGGTCGCATTCGGTGTGCGCGCAGGGGGGCATCAATGCGTGCAACGAGGTGGCGCGGCAGCAGGGCTATTCGGAGCTGGAGCACTGTTCCGAAACGCTCCTGGGTGGCGACTACCTGGCGAACCAGCCGCCGGTGCTGGAGATGACGGCGATGGCGCCGGGGGTGATCGACCTGCTGGACCGGCTGGGGGTGCCGTTCAACCGGACGGCGGAGGGAAACCGGGACCTGCGGCTGTTCGGCGGGTCGTTGTTCAAGCGAACGCATTTTGCCGGCGCGACGACGGGGCAGCAGTTGTTGTACGCGCTCGACGAACAGGCCCGCCGCTGGGAATCCGCGGGCCTGGTGACGAAGTATGAGTTCTGGGATTTCCTGGCGCCGGTGCTCAATGACGACGGACGGTGCGTGGGCATCGTGGCGCAGGACCTTCGCACCATGCAGATTCGCAGTTTCCGTGGCGACGCGGTGGTGATTGCGACGGGGGGCAACGGCCTGATTTTCGGGCAGTCGACGATGTCGACGATCTGTACCGGCTCCGCCGCGGCGCGCTGCTACCTGGCGGGGGCACGGCTGGGGAATCCGGAATTCGTGCAGGTGCATCCGACGGCGATTCCCGGCGAGGACAAATGTCGCCTGATGTCGGAGTCGGCGCGCGGCGAGGGCGGCCGCATCTGGGTTCCCAAGAAGAAGGGGGACATTCGGCACCCCAACGACATTCCAGAGGGGGAACGCGACTACTTCCTGGAACGCATTTATCCCAAGTATGGCAACATCGTCACCCGCGACATTGCCACCCGCGAGATTTACTACATCTGCGAGCAGGGCTTTGGCATCGGCGGGGGGCAGATGGTGTACCTGGACCTCACCGAAAGGGCCACGGGCATTCCGTACGCCACGCTGAAAAAGAAGCTGGGCGGCATCCTGGAGATCTATGAGAAGTTCGTGGGCGTCGATCCGCTGACCGAGCCGATGAAAATCTATCCGGCGATCCATTATTCGATGGGCGGGCTGTGGGTGGATTTCGTGAAGGATGAAAAGACCGGCGGCCTGGTGGCGAAGCATCCGCGGAACCAGTCGACGAACATCACGGGGTTGTATGCGGCGGGCGAGGCGGACTACCAGTATCACGGGGCCAATCGCCTCGGGGCGAACTCGCTGCTGTCGTGCATCACGACGGGGCTCCTGCTTGGGCCGTGCATCAAGACGTATGTGACCGAGAGCGCCAAGGACGCGGCAGAGAAGGCGCCGCAGTCGCTGTTCGAATCGACGCTGAAAGCGCAGCAGGCGTGGGAGCAGAAGCTGCTGGCCTCGCGCGGGCAGGACAATCCCTACGTGCTGCACCGGCTGCTGGGGAAGACGATGTCGGACAACGTGACGATCCTGCGGATCAACAGCAAGCTGCGGGAGACGCTGGCCTTCATCCAGGAATTGAAGAAGCGCTACGTCACCAGCCTGGGGATGCCGGACACGGGTTCGTGGACGAACAACACGCTGACGTTCACCAAGGCGCTGCGGGACATGATCGCGCTTTCGGAAGCGATCACGATGGGAGCGATCGCGCGCGACGAATCGCGCGGCGCCCATTTCAAGGTGCCCGACGAGAACGCGGATCGTCACGACATCCCGCTCGATCAACGTTCCTTCCCCCGCGACGACGAGAAGTGGCTGAAAAGCACGATCGTCACCTGTGCGCCGGTGCCCGCCAACGAATTTCCGACGCCGGTGCTTTCGTACGAAAATGTGGACATTTCGCTGTTCCAGCCCAAGGCGCGAACCTATGGCAAGACGACAGCGGACGCGGGAGCGGGCAAGCCGACGCCCACCACCGAGCCCACGCCAGCCGTGGTCGCCGCCGCGAAATAACCTGATGTTCTAAATCGGAAGTGATTTTCATGACCGCCGCACCCCACACGCATGCCGCTCCCGCCGCCGCGCCCAGCCGGGCCCCGATCACGTTGCGGGTGAAGCGGCAGGACCGTCCCGATTCCGCGCCCTACTGGCAGAATTTCGAGCTGCCCTACAAGCCGAACATGAACATCACGTCGGTGCTGCGCGCGATTGCCGCGGACCCGGTGACCGTCGAGAAGCAGGCCACCACGCCGATCAATTACGATGCCGCCTGTCTCGAGGAAGTGTGCGGGTCGTGCACGGTGGTCATCAACGGCCGCGTGCGGCAGGCATGCTCGGCGCTGGTCGATCACATCCGCGCCGTGGACGGCGACGGGCCGATCACCATCGAGCCGATGTCGAAGTTTCCGGTGGTCCGCGACCTGGTCGTGGATCGCACGCGCATGTTCGAGAACCTCAAGCGGATCAAGGGGTGGATTCCCGTCGACGGCTACTACAAGCTGGGCCCGGGCCCGAAGATCGATCCTAAAAAGCAGGAAGAGCTTTACGCCATGAGCCGCTGCATGACTTGCGGCTGCTGCCTTGAAGCCTGCCCGCAGTACACGCTGGACAACAACTTCGTGGGCGCGCAGGTGATCTCGCAGGTGAAGTATTTCAATCTGCATCCCACCGGCAAGGTGGACGGCGATGAGCGCCTTGAGGCGGTGATGGGCGAGGGCGGCATCACGGACTGCGGCAACGCGCAGAATTGCGTGAAGGTGTGCCCGAAGGAAATCCCGCTGGTCGATTCGATTGGCTGGGTCGGCCGCGCGGCGACGATCTATTCCATCAAGAAGTTCTTCACCAAATGACCGCGACCGCCTCAGCCGCGGCACCTTCCCTCGAACGCAAAGCCCCGCTCGCCCCCTGGTACGCCGTGGAGTTCGCCAACTCCTTCGCCTGCACGCTGCTGACGGCCGGGGCGTACGACTACGCCACCGACGTGCTGCACGCGTCGCCTTCGAGTCGTCTGTGGCTCTCCGCCTTCTGGGGCTTCACGTACATCTTCATCGCCCTCGCGGCGGGAAAATTTTCGGAGAGCGTCGGTCCGCGTCGGTCGGTGCTGATGATGTCGCTGGGTTGCACCGTGACGGCGCTGGTGGGGCTTCTGGCGATCCGCTTCCCGTCGGTCTGGATGCTCGGCGCGGTGATGCTGCCGTACAACTTCACGTCGACGATGATCTGGCCGGCGGTGGAATCGGCGCTCTCGCGGGCGCCGGGCAAGCTGCGCCTTACCTCGCGGATGTCCCTGTACAACCTTTCGTGGGGGTCGGCGGGCTTCGTCGCTTTCTTCACGCGCGGGGCGCTGGAGCATGCGAGCTGGTCGCTGATTTTCCTCGCGCCCGCGGCCGCGAGCCTGCTGGGATTCCTGGTGCTTTTGCTGTTCACGCCGGCCATCGATCTTCGCCACAAGCCGCACGTCGCGGATGATCCGGACGCCGCGCACGAGCTCGATTCACCGGCGATCAGGGCGCGGGCCCAGACGCTTCTGCACATGGCGTGGATCGGCAATGCCCTGGCGTATGTCGCGATCAACGTGCTGATCCCGGTGATGCTGCGCCTGGCGTCGGAGGCGGGAACCGCGGACCTCGCTGCGGCGGGGGCGCTCACGTCCGTCTGGTCCTTCACGCGCTTCGCCGGGTTCGGCGTCGTGTGGCTCTGGACCGGCTGGCACTACAAGGCCCGCTGGCTGCTCGCCGCGCAGCTCACGCTTGCCGGCTCGTTCCTGGCGCTGTTCACGCTGCACACCGGCCCGGTGCTGCTGCTGGCGCAAATCCTGTTCGGCCTCTCCGCGTCGCTGGTTTATTCCTCCGCCCTCTATTACGCCATGCACGTGTCCTCCGGCCACGGCGGTCACGCCGGATTCCACGAGGCTCTCATCGGCATGGGCATCTGCCTGGGACCCACCATCGGGGCGCTCGCGGGCACCGGCGATATCGGCCGCGATGCCCTTCA
>JBEHXY010000023.1:0-19304 GCA_048498455.1 Planctomycetota bacterium
CCGCAACACGTTCCGAAAGATCAGCGGCAGCAGACGAACCATCAGCAGCCCACGCCTCGCGTGAAAAACACCGTTTCAATACAAATCAAGGATGCCCCGTCATCCTAAACCCCGCCACCCTCAATCTCAAGACCGCCGGCCTCCTTCTCGCCGCCCCCACCGGCCCATCCGATAACAACCCCCGTGCTGCCCCCGCCGCAGCAGGAAGTCTGCGCGTGCTGGCGGCTGGGGGGTTGGAGCACCCTGTCCATTGCCGAACGCAAAGGCCATCACGATGCACCGCCAGCGGGCTGCCGGCCGGCCCAACCCCCGCCTCCACCACCACCTGCACCCTTCCCGGAAAAAGCAAAAACAAATGACTATCCGGCCAAAATAAACGGCCTCCGTCCAAAGATTTCAAACCTGGAACCTGCGGCCCCTCCCAATTCGTCGATTACCAATTACCATAGGGCCATGATCATCGCCATCGATGCCCGACCCCTCGTGACCCGCCAGGTCAGCGGCGCCGAACAGCGTGCCCGCAACATCCTCGCCGCCTGGAGCAGCGCCTCGCGCAGGAACGCGGCGGCCGCGCAGCACACCTTCCATCTGATCTTCGCACGCCCCTCCGAGAATTCCCTTTTCGACGATTCTTCCCTGCAGAATCTGCCTCCCAACTTCAACCCCATCGAAATCAACCGCTTCGCCCTTCCTTCGCGCTTCCCGACCGCCTCGCGCGTCCTCAACGCGCTTGCCCGTTCGCTCGGCCGCGTGAAGACCGACGTCTACCACGCCTTCACCCCGGTCGTTCCGCGCACCCGGCTCTGCCCGGTGGTCCCCACCCTGCATGACCTTTCGTTCGAACTCGATCCCGTGGTCCGGCGCACGCGCGAAGGCCGCATCATGCGACGCCTCACCGCCGCGACCGTCCGCTATGCCGACCGCTTCATCGCGGTCTCCTCGCAGACCCGCTCCGACGCCGCCGCCGTATACAAGCTGCCCGCCGACAAAATTGACGTGGTCTACAACGGCATCGATCCGATCTTCACCCCCGTCGACGGGCTGCTGGCCCGCGCGCCGGTCCACCACGAACACAACATCCTCGGCCCCTACGTGCTCGCCGTGGGCGCCGACATCCCGCGGCGTAATTACGCCCGCATGCTCGCCGGGATGCGCCGCGTCTGGGACACCACCGACATGCGGCCGCTCTGGGTCCTTGCCGGCCGCGACGACTGGAAGATGTCCGACCTCCATGCCGCCGCCAAGGCCGCCGGCGTTCTCGACAAAATGCGTTTCGTTCCCGGGCCCACCAATGCCCAGCTCGTCGACCTCTACCGCTCCGCCACCATCACCTGCTGCGCCTCTTCCTTTGAAGGCTTCGGCCTCTCGGTGCTCGAATCCATGGCCTGCGGCACGGCCGTGTGCTGTTCCGACATGCGCTCGCTCCGCGAGGTGGCCGCCGATGCCGCCGTCTACTTCCCCCACGATGACGCGGAGGTCATGGGCCAGACCATCGCCGGGCTGCTGGAAGATGCCGAGTACCGCCGCCAGCTCAAATATCGCGGACTGCACCGCGCCAGCCTTTTCACCTGGGCCACGGCCGCGGACCTGACGCTCGAGTCCCTCGCCGCCGCGACTCGTCCCGCCGCCCCGGCCCTTCCCGCGCCGCCGGCCGGGCCGGTCACCCCGGTCCCGCCCGATGAATCGCCCGCTTCCCAAACTTTGCGTTGATGGCGTCCAGCGCCCGGTCCAACTGCCCCGCGCGCTCGTCCTTTGGATCGGCAAACAGTCCCAGCTGCGCCGCCGGCTTTCCCAGTTCCCCGCACGAGACGCCGATCAGCCGCACCGGCGAAAAGGTTCGCGCCGCCCACGCGTCAAAGAGCCCCCCCGCCGCTTCCAGCAGCGCCTCCGTCCGATCCGTCGCTTCCGGCAGCGTCCTGGAGCGGGAGATCGTTTGAAAGTCCCCGAAGCGGATCTTCAGCGAGACCCGCCGCGCCACCAGCCCATGCTTCCGCACGCGCGCGGCCACCTGCTCCACCTGTTCCAGCAGCACCTCGCGCACTGCTTGGGGATTTCCCAGATTGGTTTCGAAGGTCTGCTCGTGTCCGATCGACTTCGCTTCCGAATCGGGGACCACGGGCCGCTCATCGATGCCGCGGGCCAGGTTCGCCACGTACTCGGCCGACGACCCGAAGCGCGAGGCCATCCACTCCGCAGGCATCCGCCGCAAGTCGCCCACCGTCTTGATCCCCACCGCCGCCAGCCCCGCTTCGGTTTTCTTGCCGATTCCCCAGAGCCGTCCCACCGCCATCGGCGGCAGAATCCGCTCCACATCCCCCGGCGCGATCACCGCCAGCCCGTCGGGCTTGTGCATGTCCGAGGCCAGCTTCGCCAGGAACTTGTTGGGCGCCACGCCGACCGACGCCGTCAGCCCGGTCTCCGCGCGGATCAGCCGCTTGATCGTTTGTGCGATCTCCTCGGCCGGTCCATGGAGCGCGAGCGACCCGGAGACATCCAGGTACGCTTCGTCGATGCTCACCGGTTCTACCAGCGGCGTGAAGCGTTCGAAGATGGCGAAGACCCGCCGGGACATCTCCCGGTACCGGTCGAAATGGCCCGGAACGACGACGGCATGCGGACAATTCCGCAGGGCCACCGACATCGGCTGGGCGCTGTGGCAGCCGAACTTCCGCGCCTCGTAACTTGCCGCCGCCACGACCCCGCGCGGCCCTTTGTGCCCCACCAGCACCGGCTTTCCGCGCAGCGAAGGATCGTCGAGCTGCTCGACCGATGCGAAGAAGGCGTCCATGTCGACGTGCAGGATGAAGCGCGGGTCTGTCACGCCGCCATTATACAAACCCCCGCGCCACGCCCGCCCCGCCTACAATTCGCGGCATGGATTCCCTGACGCACATCGTTCTCGGCGGCTGCATCGGCTACGCGCTCTATGCCCGGCGTCTGGGCGTGCTGGGGTTGGTCGTGCCCGCGATCGCCGCCACGCTGCCCGATATGGACGTGTTTTTTCGCACCGGCGATGTGGTGCAAGACCACCTGCTGCACCGCGGGTGCATGCACGCGCTGGTGATGGTGCCGGTGTTGGCGGCGCTCGCAAGTTTTCCCTTCGCCCTCTTTCCCCGCTTCAACCCGCATTGGAAGCCGCTGTACATCGCGGCCTTCCTTGCCTGCCTCACCCACCCGCTGCTCGATGGCTGCACCTCCTATGGCACGATGATGTTCTGGCCCTTTTACGACGGCCGCATTTCGTGGGACCTCCTGGCCGTGGTCGATCTGTTCTTCACGATCCCCCTGATCATCGGGCTGATCATCGCGATGCGGCGGCGATCGCCCCGCCCCGCGCGGGCAGCACTGGTGCTCTGCACGATCTATCTTTGCCTCGCCGCCGTGCAGCACACGCGCGCCATGGCCGCCCAGCGGGCGCTGATGACGGCGCGGGGCCAGCACGGTGAAAATGCCCGCGTGCTTCCACAGATCGGCGCGGTGCTGAACTACCGATCGCTCTACATCGCCAACCACCAGATCGTCGCCGATGTTCTGCGCGTGCCGCTGATCGGGCGAACGCAGGTGCGCCAGGGATCCTCGATCGACCTGGTGGATGCCCCCGACCTGCGGCCGTTTCCCGCCCCGCCCGAAATGCTCGCCGATTTCGACGCCTTCGCGCGCTTCACCGATGGCTTCATGGCGCGGGTGCCGGACCATCCCGAGGCGCTCGGCGACATGCGCTACACCCTGACGCCGGAGGGGTTCGACCCGATCTGGGGCGTCCAGCTGGAAGACACCGCGGCGCCGAAATGGTCCTCGTTTCCGCGGCTCCGGTTTGTCAACAAGCTGCTGCGCGACCTGGTGATTCCCCACGGTTTTGTGCCGGTGGACACCGTCGCGGCTCCTCACCTGTGAGCGTCGTTGACCTGCGCGAAGAGCACCAGGTTGCGGGCGATCGGCAGCGCGGAATCGGACGTGTAACCGCCCACGCCCCACGTGGAGGTGCCCAGCAGGCCACTGGTGATGTCTTCGTTGGAGAAGATCACGGCCATGCGGTTGTTGACGGTCATGAAGAGCAGCCGCGGGGCCGACTGCTGGCCATGTTCCAGGGTCCAGGACTTGCGGTACTCGACTTCGCCGATCTGCAGGGCGTCGGGAGAAAAATCGCCTTTGTAGAGGGTGTAGGTGCGGGGGATCGTGCCGAGCTTTGATTGCGGGAAGAGCTTCTGCAGCAGGCGCGTGGCAGCGGCGCCGAAGGTGGGATCGCCGCCGAGGGCTTCGACGAACAGGGTACCGCCGCCGTTGACGTACGCCTTGAGGGCGGCCTCCTCATCGGCGGTGAGCTTGAGTTCGCCCGTGCCGGCCAGATGCACGAGCGTCGGATGCTGCTCGAGCTTGCCGATGCCCGCCGCGTCGGTGGTGTCGATGGAAAGATCGGTGTGGGCATCGCGGGCCAGCAGCTTCGCGAGGCGCGGCCAGGCGCCGGGCTCGGGATTCCAGTTGCCCTTGAACTGGACCTGCGCGATGCGGACCTTGCGCGCCGGCGGCTCCTTCGGCGGCAGCACGCTCAGCGGCTGCAGCTTGCTGCGCAGGCCACCCTTGCCGGCGGAATAGAAAAAGAGGCGTGCGGGGACATCCCAGGCTTCGCGGTTGGCGGGGGGAATCTCCCAGCCTGCCTTGGTCTTGACCATCTCCCGCGCCTGCCACACGGCGCCAAGGTCCGTCGGGCAGTGGATCCACAGCTCGCGAATCCCGTTGCTCACGCCGGAAAGCGGCGCCGGGTTCTGGGCCTTGCCGTAAATCGTGAAGAGCGGGTGGTCCTTGGGCAGTTCGCGGAAGGGGTATGCATCGCCGGCGACCGCCTTCGCATAGCGGGTCATGGCCTCGGTGAATTCCTTGGAGCCGCCATCGGCCACCGAGAAAATGATGCCCCCCGCGGCCACGAAATCCTTGAGCTTGGCGAGATCTCCATCGGTGAACTCGGGCGCCTTGAAACCCGTGATCAGCATGACAGGCGCATCGAGCCAGTCTTCGGCGGGGGCATCGATGGCGACGCTTTGCCAGTTGAGATGGCGCTCGAAAGCCTTGGCGAGGTAGGCATGCACGTTGGCGCTGTCGCGCGGGCGGGCGTTCCACGTGCCGGGATATTGAAGCTTGTTCATCAGCACCGGCGCCCGGCCGCGGGTGAGAAAAAGCAGGCAGTAGCAGGTGTCGACGAGCGGGTCGGCTTCGTAGTAGGAGCCGCCGGTGAAGGCGCCGTCTTCGTTCTGCTGGTTGAGGACGTTGACGGCGGCGGCGCGATACCAGTTGGTCTTGCCGAGGTATTTCATGCCGCCGGCGAGGCTGACGCGTTCCAGGCCGTAGAGAGCATAAAAATCGGTCGCATCGGGTTTGAAGCCGGCGGTCAGCGCGGCGATCCCGCGCTCCTTGGCGGGATCGGCGGGCGGTTCGAGGCGCGGCGTGCGGTTGAGGAATTCGTCGCACACCAGCAGGCTGGCGACGCCGGCGCAAGTCATCGGGAACGTCGTCGGCCCGCCCTTGCGATAGCCCCAGCCGCCGTCGGCGTTCTGGCCCAACCGCCAGAAATCATCGGTGGATTTCCAGTAGGTTGTCGGGATGGCGATCCCCCAATCGGTCGCGGCCCACGTGCCAAGCAGGCCATACTGGCTGTTGGAGTGGTCCCACGGTTCCGAGTCGTTGCCGACCAGGTGATAGCTGTAGCCGCCATCCTTCAGTCCGCCGGCGGCCAGGCGCGTGGCGACACGGTCCATGGCCAGCTTGACCTCCGCGGTGGCCGGAAGCTGCGCCAGCGCGAGCGCCTGGAGCGCCGAAGAATAGGTGTCGCGGCTGGAGAACCCGCCGGTGGTGTTGCGGCCCTCCCAGCGCAGGACGACATCGAGCGCGATTTTCATGCGGTCGGTGCGGAAGTGCAGGCGCTGGTCGCCGATGTCCTGCCCGACATACAGGAGGGTGTAGGTCATGAGCATCAGGCGGCCGATCTCGCCATCCGCGAGGTCGGGATTGCCGCGAGAGGTGTCGGGCAGCTTCTGAATTTTCTTGTTGTAGTCGTCGAGCCGCTGGAGCAGGTAATTGATGCCCCCGCCGATGCCGTGCAGGACCTGCTCGTCGGAGAGCTGCTCCGGCGCGATCTTTTGCGTGATGGGTTTGAAAGGGGGAGGCTTGGCGTTGTCGGCGGGCGCGTCCTGGGCCGCCGCGAATCGGGGGGAGGCTGCTGCGAGCGTCAGGGCGAGTGGGATTGCCACCGCCGCGGGAGTCCACCACTTGCGCACGTGCGCCCTCCTTTCAACTTCGCCGGGAGCAAGTCTACCGCAAGTGCGAGCGCGGGAGTAGTAGCGGGCTGCCGGGGCCGCGCGTTGCGGATACAATGGAGGTTTGCGCAGGCTCCTGGCCCAGGGAAACAGAGAAACCGATGACCATTCCTTACAAAATCGCAGTTCTTGTCTATGTCTACAACGATGAAAACAAGATGCTGCTCCTGCACCGCCGGCGGCCTCCGAACCGCGACCTGTACTCGCCCATCGGGGGAAAGCTGGAGCAGCAGCTCGGCGAGTCGCCCTATGCCTGCGCCCTGCGGGAAATCGAGGAGGAGATCGGCGTCACCCTGACCCTTGATGACCTCCGGCTGGTGGGCATCGTCTCGGAGAAGGCGTTTGCGGCCGGCGGGGCGGAGGGCCAGGCCGACGCGACGCACTGGCTGATGTTCTGTTTTGAAGTGACGCGGCGCCTGAATTTCCCGGCGCGGGAGATCCCCGAGGGGCGGCTGGAGTGGATCGACCCGATCATCCTGCCGGAGCTGCCCATCCCCCGCACCGACCGCGACATCATCTGGCCGCTGGTGCAGGCCCATTCGGTGATGCTGCATGCGGGCCAGGCGCGGCGGCGGGATGCGTTTTTCTCGGTCCACATCGACTGCACGGCGCCCGAGGAATTCGTGGTGACCCACGAGCATCCACGCGCCTGAGGCGCGTGTCCGCCCGCATGGCAAGCCGCTGACATGACGGCGGGAATGACCACCGGCGCAAAAAAATGAGACGCCGCGCGGCAATGCCGGCGCGGCGTCTTCCGCTCCATCCCAGGTTCGGGGGAAACGCTTATCTCGGGGATCAGCTGGCCGGATCGCTCTGGCTGGCGCGGCCGTTGGTGTTGGGGAGTTTGATCGTGCAGGCCGCGACCTTGCGATAGCCGAGTTGCCGCACCACTTCGAGCACTTCCGTCCAGGTGGGGAAGGGACGGTTGTTGAGGCGCTTGTAGGTGTCGATGGCCATCACGAACTCGAACTGTTCGTCGGTCATCTCGCCTTCTTCCGCGCTCTTGCGATCGGCGTTGCGGCGGCAGCCGGGACCGCGGCGGCGTTCCAGGCCGGTGGGCGAGCCGATGTCGACGACGCGGCGTTCGAGGCCGGTGCGGCGGTCGACGATGTTGTTGCGGCGTTCGGCGCCGCCGGCGCCTTTGTCCGACTTGCGGCGGTCATGGGTGGGCGGTTCCGGGGTCGCGGAAGGAATCGATGCCGGTTCCGCGGGCGGGGCCTCGGGCGCAAGAAGAACGCCCGTGTCGGCCGCGGGAGCGGCGACGGCGGGCGTGTTGTCAGCGATCGGGGTGGTGGTTGCCGGTGTGTCGGTTTTGCGGCTCATGGCAGTTCCTCGTTGACCCGGGCACGAGGAAGGAGCCGGCGTCAACCGTTATTCGTCATCGTCGTCGTCGTAGAAGATGTCGTCGTCATCGTCGTCGAGTTCGTCATCGTCGAACTCTTCTTCAAATTCGTCTTCATCCTCGTCTTCGTCGTCGTCGAAGTCCTCGTCCTCTTCTTCCTCGAGGTCGTCTTCTTCCTCTTCCTCCTCCTCATCGTCCGATTCCTCCTCCTCCTCAACATCCTTCTTGCGTTTGGCGAGCAGGAACTCGGCGATCTGGCCATCCGTGACCGGGACGAGGCGGCCATCGGCGCAAAGACGGAGGCGGCAGACAGTTTCCTCAACGCCGGCGGCGGCGAGGATGCGGCCGGTCGCCGCACAGAGTTCTCCCGGACCGAGCCGCAGCACGTCCACCTGACACATGATGCCCAGTCCGATTTCCGTCAACATTTCTGCGTCTCCTGCTGGTCGGGCGGGTTTTTCTGGGAACCGGCCCGCGCCTCGCGTGCTGCCCCCAAAGGACCCGCTCAAACCAAGAGGCGGGGGGTGGCAGACGCCGGTACATTACGCGCAAATCCGCGCAAGTCAATCGCAGTTCCGGCAAAATCTTGCGGCCCGTCTTGCTGCGCAAGCCCGTCGACCTCTACACTCTGGGCGCCTGGTGTCGGCAACCACGTCTACCGCGAGGCTCCCTTGACCGCAGCCACCTCCCGCACAACCCCCAAGATCGCCATTTTTCCCGGGACGTTCGACCCTTTGACGCTCGGGCATCTCGATATTATCGACCGCGGGCGCAAACTCTTCGATGAGCTGATCGTCGCCATCGGCATCAACCCCGATAAGAACCAGCTCTTCCCCCTCGAGGAACGTCTGGCCATCCTGCGGGGAGTCACAAGGAAGTTTCGAAATGTCTCCGTGGAAGCCTATGAAGGCCTCACCGTGAAGCTGGTCAAGCAGCGCAAGGCGGCCGCGATTCTCCGCGGCCTGCGCAACCTGGCCGACCTCGATTACGAGTTCCGCATCGCGCTGACCAACCGCAAGGTGGCCGGCGTGGAGACCATCTTCATCATGACCCGCGAGGAATTCGGCTTCACCTCTTCCAGCCTGATCAAGCAGATCGTGACCCTGGGCGGGAATCCGCGGCAGCTGCGCGAATTGCTGCCCGAGCAGGTGATCCGGCGACTGCTGCACTACCGCGACCACAAGCTGGGGGTCTTCGCCATGAAACCCAAGGACGTGATTTGACCCCCCCACCGGCAGTGCCCGCGCGGGGGCTCCCCCTGTAAATCGAGGCAAAAAAAAGAGCGGCACACGCCGGGCGACCGGTGTGTGCCGCGATCTTTTCAAGATGTGGGAAGCCTTAGGCTTCGCTGCTGGCCGGGGTGTCCATCGGGGTGCCCTGGGGGGACTGCTGGCCCTGGGCGGCCTGGTTCTGGTTGATGAGGCCCAGCGCGCCCAGCGAGTGGAACGAGGAGAAGCCGCAGTTGCGGCAAATCATGGCGGCCATCGGCATGGAGGTGCCGGGGAACTTCACCTGGCCGGAGGTTTCATACACCGGGACGCTGACCGGGACTTCGTGGACAACCCACTGGTTCTTCTTGCACATCGGGCAGTCGCCCGAGAGGCCGCGGGTCTGGAGGGCCTGAATCACCACGGGGGCATAGTTGTCGAAGATCGCCATGAGAAGGACTCCTGAATCGAAGAACCAAAAAAAGGGGAGGGCCGCACCGCGCTGACGTTTCCCGTAAGCCTGTGAGAAAGGTGTCGGCGTTACAAGGGGCGAACTTTAGCAATGCCTCCCGGGGAGTGGAAACGCCCCGCGATCGCCCGCGGAGCGTCGGACAGCAAAAGGACGTGATTACAGCCAGAGTTTCATGCGGACCCAGTTGATCGGACGGTGGGTCCACAGCCAGATATAGCGGGCGCCGCCCGGGACGTACACCTTGGCGATGCCTTCCATGCCCGGCTTCATCCAGGGTTTCAAATCGGAGGGATCGAGGACCACGCGCACCTTGATGACGTTGTTGTTGCCGCTGACGCTGGCGATCGGGTTGATCCGTTCGACGGTGAACCAGAGTTTCTGATCGGGGTAGCTGGCCGAGGCGAGCTGGCCGCGGTAACCCACACGCAGATCGACGCTCTGTTCCTCGGGAACCGAGAGCTCGGCCCGCAGCTTGTCGCGTTCGCCGACCTGGTAAAGCTCATCGCCCTTCTTGACCGGCGCGCCGATCTTCTGCCGCAGATCGCCGCTGAGAATCACGCCGTCGACCGGCGCCTTGATGGTCGCCTGGTCGATCTGCCACTGGTACAGGGCCATGTCGGCCTGGGACTTGTCGCGCTGGGCGCGGGCCATCATCACCCGCCCCTGGCTCTGTTCGCTCGGGTGGGCGGTGGCGTCGGCAAGGGCAATGTTGGCTTCGGACTGGTGGGTGTAGTACTCGCCACGGGCGGACTCCAGCCGGCTGGCGATTTCCGCGGTGTTGAGCGTGGCGAGGACGGTCACCGGGCGATGATCGACCAGCAGCGGGACCAGCGGGCAGCTGTTGGCCAGGCCGTTGAATTTCGCGGCCGTCTGCTCGGTCATGACGATGTCGCCGACGTTGGCGTTGACGGTCTGCAGGAACCCTTCGAAGGGCGCCGGGACGATCTGCTTCTCGGAGGCTTCCAGCACGAATTGCGATTCGACCTTGTAGGTGCCTTTGCAGAAGACCGCGAAGCAGGTGAGCCCCAGGACGGCGACCGCCGCCAGCTTGGCCCACGTGTTCTTGGCGCTGGCGCCCCACGAAAGTGCGCGGCCCACGGCCTTGCCGGCCTTGACGCCGATGAACCGGTCCTGCTCATACAGGTCCGCCAGCCGCGCGGTGAACAGGTCGCAGGTCAGCCGCAGCGTCTCGATCTCATCGATCTGGAAGGGCATGTCCGCCTTGCGCTCGACGGTGAGGACGGCGACCACGTTGCCCCCCTCGGCCGAGCCGCCGCCGCGACGCAGCGGAAGGCTGACCACGGTGTTGGGGCCATGCTTGAGCGCGAGTTGCTCGGTGGAACGGTAGACGAAGCCGGCTTCCTTGTGCGGCGGGTAGAGCACTTCGACATCCTGGTCGAGACACTCCTCCATCGCCGACTCGATCGCCTGCACCAGCGCCATGTGGCGGGTGATTTTTTCGGTGTGGCTCAGGGCCTGGAGGCGGACATAGCGGCCCTTAAGGAACCCCAGCCCCACGCGCTCGGCCTTCCAGCGGCTCGCCAGCTCGTTGCACAGCGCCATGGCCGCGGCCATGAATCGCGCCGGGGCATTGATGGCCGCCAGGATTTCCATCGCATTCTTCAGGCGGTCGAGTTCGATGCCGCGCCGGTTGAGCTCATTGCGCATCTGCGTGAGCTGCTGCTCGTCGACAAGCACCTGGGCCCGGCCCGAAGACATCGTGGTGAACATGGTCATGCGAAAACTACCTTGAACGCGATGGAGAGGTCAGCGAGCGCCCGCGGCGGCCACTTTGCCGGCGCTGGGAAACTGCACTTCGACATGCTCGCCGGCCGGGGTGAGCTGCGGATTGGGCACTTCGACGGTCACATACAGGGTTTCGCTGCCGGGGTCGGCCACGAAGTGAATGTTGGTGATCTTGCCGCTGCGGGTGCTGCCGTCGGAGAAACGCACCTTGGCCTCCCCATCCTTATGCAGCGGCCGCACGTCCTTGAACGGCACCGGGACATCGATCCAGAGAGGGTTGATGTTGACCACGCGCAACACCTTCATGTTCTGCGAGTCGGCCGTTTCGCCTTCATGGATCATGGTGTCTTCGACGAAACCGGAGATCGGCGTGCGAAGCTTGGTTTTTTCCAGGGCGGCCAGGGCCTGCTTGGCCTTCTTGCCCGCCTGCAGGTGCTCAAAATTGGACAGCGTCACGTTGGCGACGCCCACTTCCCAATCGAGCCGGGCTTCATCCAGTTCCGTCTGGTTGGCGACCCCCGAAGCCAGCTTGCGCTCGTAGGCGCTCTTCTTCTGATCGCGGATCTTTTCCTGGGCCACCACCCGGGTGTTGTCGTCCGCTTCGCTTTTGGCAACGTCGTAAGCGGCCTGTTCCTCGGTGTCATCCTGCTGGGCGACGATGTCGCCGGCCTTGACCGAATCGCCCTTCTTCACCAGAAGCTTGGCCACCAGGCCGGGACGGGCGAAAGCGACCGTGACATCCTGGCTGGGCTTGGTCACGGAAACGACACCGTTGGCGCCGGTCGGGATGGGAGCGTCTCTAAGAGCGTCCTGGGCGCGGGTGGTGGTGGCCAGCGTCGCGGCCATGGCCAAGGCCAGGCAGGCGAGCAGGGGGCGGCGGTGGGTAGGGCGATGGGGCATGACGACTCCCTTGGATGCGGGTGAGACCCGTATTTATCGGCTAGAGCGGGCGGAATCACGAGCGACGATTCGCCCGCAGGACATGGATGCGGGAGCGAACGACGTGGTCAGAACGTATTCAACCCCCGCAGGCACGACCTGTTGCGCCACGATGCACGGTTCCGCCGCAGCCCTTGGCGGCGGCGTCCATGGACCTATAATGACAGGGCTGCGGACGGTGAGATTATAGCGGCGATGGGTAGGCAATGCCACGCATTGGCGGGAAGTGCTTGCGGCCAACGGCTTAAGCGGGGCACCGGCGGGGAGCGGGCACTGACAGCGCTGGGGATCGAACCCAGGACCCACAGATTAAAAGTCTGTTGCTCTACCGACTGAGCTACGCTGTCGAACCGGCCGCGGTTGGGGCCGGCGAGTCATGTATTGTAGGCGTTTTGGGGGTGATCGCAAGCGGGTGTGAGGGGTGAATGGGGGTCCTGCAGGGTCGCTCCGGGAGTGCCGCCGCGCTGCGGGAATTTTCCGCAGAAACGCTTCGGGAATTCGTAACGGGAAAACTGCAGAAACTACCTATAAAAACGGGAGCCGGCGGCGGCGGTTCGGCTATAAGGGAAGAAGTGGCCGGCCCTGTGTTTGCCGGCCCAAGGAGTTGTTTGAAACGATGCGAATCCTGTTTGTCTCCAATCGCCTTCCCATTGTTGCGCAGCGTACGAGCGGCGGCTGGACCAGCCATGCCAGCACGGGGGGATTGGTCACCGCGCTGGTCCCGCTGCTCAAGCGGTCGGGGGGAATGTGGATCGGATGGACGGGGACCTCCGACCTGAGCGCTGAGGAACTGGAGCAGCTCACCTGGAGCTTCGGCGTGCGGGAAGGGTATCGGGTGGCGGGGGTACCCCTGTCGACGGAGGATTACGAGCGCTTCTACCAGGGTTTCTGCAACGAGATCATCTGGCCCCTGTTTCATGACCTGCAGTCGCTGTGCAACTTCGTGCCCGAGTATTGGACCAGCGTGCAGAAGGTGGAGCAGACCTTTGCGGACGTGGTGGTGCGGCACGCAGAACCCGACGATTTGATCTGGGTGCAGGATTACCAGTTGATGGGCCTGGGGCGGGTGCTTGCGGACCGCGGGCTGCAGAACCAGCTGGCGTTTTTTCTGCACATTCCCTTTCCGCCGCCGGACATTTTCCTGAAGCTGCCCTGGCGGATGGAGGTGCTGCAGGGGCTTTTGCACTATGCGGTGGTGGGCTTTCAGACGCGGAGGGATCTGGCGAATTTTGCCGACTGCGTGCACACGCTCTTGCCGGGCGTGCAGCGGCGGACCGGAGACGCCGAGGTGCTGCTGGAGTGGAACGGCCGCCGGTGTGCCGCGGTGGCGGTGCCGATCGGGATCGATTTTGAAGAATTCGCCGCCGGCGCGGGGTCGCGCGCGGCAGCCCGGCGGATCGAGCAGTTGAAGCCGGACTTCGGCGGGCGGCAGATCGTGCTGGGCGTGGACCGCCTGGATTACACAAAGGGACTCCCCTACCGGTTGCGCGCGTTTGGCCAGGCGCTGGAGCGGTATCCCGAGCTGCACCGGAAGGTCACGCTGCTGCAGGTGGTGGTGCCCAGCCGCGAGAAGGTGCCGCAATACCAGAAGCTCAAAGGGGAGGTCGAGCAACTGGTGGCGCAGATCAACGGCCGCTTTACCCAGCCGGGATGGGTGCCGGTGCATCACATCTTCCGCCACGTGGAGCGGCAGGAGCTGCTGGCATGGTACCGGCTGGCGGATGTGGGCCTGGTGACGCCGTTGAAGGATGGCATGAACCTGGTGTGCAAGGAGTATTGCGCCTGCCAGGTGGAGGGGAACGGGGTGCTGGTGCTCAGCGAGTTTGCCGGCGCATCGGAGCAGCTGGGGAAGTGGGCGATTTCGGTGAATCCTTATGACATCGAGAGCGTGGCGGAGGCGATCTTCCGAGCGGTGATGATGTCGCCGGAGGAGCGGCGGCCGGCGATGGAAAAATTGCGGCAGAACATTCGCGAGGAGGATGTCTATTGGTGGTTGAACCGGTTCATGGCGGAGTGCGGGATGATGGCGCGGGAGTGGCGGGCGGAAACGGCGGCCGTAGAGGGCGCACGAGGAGTCGCGTCATGAAAAACCCGGGTGAGGCCATGGAGTTGTCGGAGAAGCTTGCGGTGATGGCGCGGGAGCAGGTGCTGCTGGTGGGTGCGGATTTCGACGGCACGATGGCGCCGATCGTGACGGATCCGGCCAAGGCAACGGCCCGGGTGGGAACGTTGGAAGCGCTGCGCACGCTGGCCTCGCTGGCCCGGACCCATGTGGGGATCATTTCCGGTCGGGCGCTGGCGGATTTGGCAGCGCGGGCGCCGGTGGAGCGGGCCCACCTGGTGGGCAGCCACGGCAGCGAATTTCAGTCCGGACCGGTGCGGCCATTGGACAAGGAAGCTGCGGGGCAGTTGGCCGAGGTGGCCGGCGTGGTGCAGGAAGTGGCGGCACAGACGGAGGGGGCGCTGGTGGAAATCAAGCCGGCCGGCGTGGCGTTTCATTACCGAAACGTCGAGCCCGCAGTCGCCGAGGAGCGGGCGAAGAAAGTGACGGCGGTGGTGGGGCAGCGGCCGGGCGTTGAAGTCCGCCATGGCAAGTGCGTCGTGGAGTTCAGCGTGTCGCAGGGAGACAAGGGAACCGCCCTGGCGACGCTGCGCCGCTGGGTGGGAGCGACGGCGGTGTTTTTCATCGGCGACGACGTGACCGATGAGGACGCCTTCGCCAGCCTGCAGCGCGCGGATATGGGGGTGAAGGTGGGGCCGGAGTCGACGGTTGCGGCTTACCGGGTGGCGGAAACCGGGGCGGTGGAAGAGCTCCTGACGGAGTTGGCGCGGCAGCGGTCGGCCTGGGTGGCGGCGCAGGGCCGGTGAGCCCAGGGGGACAAAAGCGGAGCAGAAATCCCTGAATAACGCGGAGGCGGTTTCTTTGGCGGGGGTTGCGGATTAAAATGGAGGGCTTGGTTTTCAGTCCGCATTTAGGTTGAGTGAACGCAGATGGCGCTGGCAGAGATTCGGGATATTGAAAAGGCTTTTGCGGGGCGGTCGGTGCTGCGCGGGATCACCTTTGACCTGCAGAAGGGGGAGCGGATCGGGCTGGTGGGGGCCAACGGAAGCGGGAAGACCACCCTGCTCAAGATCATCGCGGGGGTGGAGCAGCCGGACCATGGGTCGGTGACCATCGCCCGCAGTTGCAAGCTGGCTTACGTCTCGCAGATCCCGCGACTCGATCCGGAACAGACCCTCCACCACCAGGTGAGCCAGGTCTTCGAGGAGGTCCACGAGATCGAGCGCGGCATGCACCAGGCCGCCGAGGACATGGGCAAGTATCCCGAGGGACCCAGGCACGATGAGGCGGTGGAACGCTACACCCGCCTGGAGACCGAGTTCCAGCACATGCAGGGCTATGACATCGCCCGGCGGGTGGATGCGGTGCTGCACGAACTGGGCTTTTCCGAGCGCGACCTGGACACGCCCATCAAGCAGCTCTCCGGCGGACAGAAATCCCGCGCCCAGCTCGGCCGGCTGCTTCTCGAAGGCCCGGACCTGATGCTGCTGGACGAGCCGACGAATCACCTCGATTTGCCGATGCTCGACTGGCTGGAAAACACGATCGCCGAGATGGAAGACACCGCGCTGGTGGTGGTTTCGCACGACCGCTACTTCCTCGATTCCGTGGTGGATGAAGTCTTCGACATGGTGGGCGGGAAGATCGAACAGTACGTCGGCAATTACTCCGCCTACACCGACCTCAAGGCCCATCGGCAGCTTTCGCAGCAGCGCGCCTTTGACCAGCAGCAGGCGTACATCGCCAAGGAAGAGGAATACATCCGCCGCTTCGGGGCCGGCCAGCGCGCCACCCAGGCCCGCGGCCGCAAGAAGCGCCTGGACCGCCTGAAGGCCGGCGGCGGGGACCAGGGGCTGGTGCAGACCCAGGCGCTCATCAGCGGCGTGCGCCGTGACAACAAGCGCATGGTGCTGAACCTGCAGGTCAAAAAACCCTCCGGCTTCGACGTCATCAAGATCAACCACCTCTCGAAGGGCTATCCCAACAAGCAGCTTTTCCAGGACATCTCGCTGAATGTGACCCGCGGAAAACGCATCGGCATCATCGGGCCCAATGGCTCGGGCAAGTCGACGTTCCTCAACATCCTCGCCGGCGAAAACACCGCGGATACCGGGGATTTCAAGTGGGGCCACGGGGTGACGCTGGAGTTCTTCAAGCAGGAGCACCAGACGCTGAACCTGGAGAACACGATTCTCGAAGAATTCCAGGCGGCGCGGATCACCGCGACGCAGCAGGAGATCCGTGATCTTGGCGGGTTGCTGCTCTTCTCCGGCGACACGATCGACAAGAAGGTCGGGGTGCTTTCGGGCGGCGAACGCGCCCGGGTGGCCATGGGCAAAATGCTGCTCAATCCCTCCAACACCATCTTCATGGACGAACCCACGAACCACCTCGACATGCCCACCTGCGAGGTGCTGGAAGGCGCGCTCGACAGTTACGACGGCACGATGCTGATCATCTCCCACGACCGCTACTTCCTCGACCAGGTGGTGGACCAGCTGCTGGTGATCCGGCCGGCGCATCTGCCCGGCGTTCCCTGGAAACTGTACAACGGCAGCTACACCGAATACCTGGCGACGGTGGCCAAGGAGAAGGCGGAGCTCGCGGGGAAAAAGGAAGCCGACCGCAAGGAGCAGGTGGCGGCGGAGCAGCGCGCCGCGGAGGAGGAGCGCAAGCGGGCGACCCGCGAAAAGGAGAAAGCCTCCGGCGGCGGCAATGCCCCCAAAACCCGGGTCAAGGTGTCGCCGAAGTTCGCGAAGCTGACGGTCGGCGAGCTCGAAGGCCGCGTGGGCAAGCTGGAAGAGCAGCTGGCGTCCCTGGAAGGCAGCTTTGGCAACCCGAAGGTCGCGGCGAATCCGCAGGCGATGAAGGAACTGCAGACCAAATACCAGGCCGGCAAAAAGGAGCTGGAGGAGCTGATGGCGGCGTGGGAAGCAAAGGCCGCCGAGTGAGGGCTTTTCGCCAGAAACGCGGGGAGCGGCGCCGGCGGGGCCGGTTTCCGGAAGGGGTTGGAGCGGCTAGAATGAAGGGCCGTGGGTTTCCGCGTTCGCACCGGTGCATGGGATGAAGTCGAGCAGACAGCGATTTGGGGAATTTCGGGAGAAGTTGCGCAAGGGGGTGCTCGATCCGGTGCGGTTTGCCGATCCCGACGCCAAGCCGGTGGACGTCGTGGCGATGGGCGGCAGGCACGCGCCGCCGCCGGGGGGGAAGCACCAGTTCAAACGCAAGAAAAAGCAGCTCTTCGCCGAATACCGCATGATGCTCCGCGGCTATCTCTGGCCCGTGACGTCGATGTTCCTGCTCATCACCGCCACCACGCTCCTCACCATGGGCATGCCGCTGGTCCTGCAGCTCCTGATCGACTATCCCGCCGCCAAGCGCGGCCTCTCCGAAGTCCCCTGGCTCGAGCGCATGCCGTTCCGCAACCTCGTGCCCAGCGATCCCTGGAAGAGCCTCGGCCTGCTGGCGGGGGCGATGGCGGTCATCGCCGTCTTTTCCATCGTCTTCGACTGGATGAAGCTGCTGGCGACCCAGCGCGTGAACTTTCGACTCGCCGGCAGCCTCCGGCAGCGCCTGCATGACCACCTCATAAAATTGCCCCTCTCCTTATTGTCCGATTACAAAACCGGCGGCATCGTCAGCCGCATCATGGCCGACGTCGACCAGGTCGTGGCGGGCGTGAACAACGCCATGATCATCCCCTACACCGCGGCGCTGCGGGTCTTCGGCATCATCTTCATTTTGTTCTTCACCAATTGGAAACTTGCCGGCGCGATCGCGATTCTCATTCCGCCGATCATGGCGATACACGTGCTGCTTTTCCGGCGCCTGCGGCCGATGTGGCGGAACATCCAGGACGACCGGGCGATGCTCTCGGCGCGGCTCACCGACATGTACGGCGGCATCCGGGTGGTGCGCAGCTTCAAGCGCGAGCGCTCGGAGCTCAAGGAATTCGGCGCCGCCCAGGACACCATGATCCGCAAACAGCAGTACACCGCGGTGCTGGGGCGGCTGCTGGGTACGGGCTGGGGCGTCTTCGGGCCGGCGATCGGCGTCGTGATCGTGTGGTATGGCGGCTCGATGCTGCTGCGCGAACATCTCGAGAACGGCGTGATGGTTCCGGACATGACCGTCGGCAAGCTGGTGATGTTCCAGAGCTATATATTCATGCTGCTCGGACCGGTGAGCCAGATGATCGACTCTATACAGAATGTGCAGCAGAACCTCGGGGCTCTCGATCGGGTCGTCGACGTCCTGGAACAGCGGCCTGACATGCCCGACCGCGAGGACGCCAAGCGCCTCACCGCCGCCGCCGGCCACATCGAGCTGCGCGGGGTCCGCTTCGGCTACACCAAGGACCGCGACGTGCTGATGGGGGTCGATCTTGACGTGCCGGCGGGAAGCACCGTGGCGATCGTCGGGCCCTCGGGCAGCGGCAAGACCACGCTGGTGAACCTGGTCGCGCGCTTCTTTGATGTGACCGGCGGCGCGATTGTCCTCGATGGACGGGACATTCGGGACATCCGCCTCGAGGACTATCGCGGCCTTTTTGCGATGGTGCTCCAGGATGTCTATCTCTTCGACGGCACCGTGGCGGACAATATCGCCTATGGCCGCCGCCATGCGACCCGCGAGGAGATCATCTCCGCCGCCAAGCGGGCCAACGCCCATGCCTTCATCGTGGAATTGGAAAAGGGTTACGAAACGATCGTCGGCGAGCGCGGCTCCAAGCTTTCCGGCGGCCAGAAGCAGCGCATTTCGATCGCCCGGGCGCTGCTCGCTGATCCGCGCATCCTCATCCTGGACGAGGCGACCAGCTCCCTCGATTCACATTCCGAACACCTGATCCAGGAAAGCCTCAAGGAACTGATGGCCAATCGCACGACCTTCGTGATCGCCCACCGGCTTTCGACGATCATGCACGCCGATTCGATCGTCGTGCTGGTGGATGGCAAGGTCGTCGAGCAGGGAACGCACGATGAACTGCTCGAGCGCCGCGGCGTTTACCACGACATGTTCACGCAGCAGTTCCAGCGCCACCGCGATCCCACCGTCGAGCGGATGGAGTGGGAGATCGGCGAAGGGGCGGGAGCGCGCGGATAACCTTCCCGGGCCGCGGAAACACCCTCTCACCAGTAATGCGGAAAGTTCTTCACCCCCCCACCGCGGGAGGGAGGCGCCGGGCCTGTTTGTTGGTCGGGTGGGGCGACGGTTTTGGGGCGAAGGT